>USMJ01000135.1 GCA_900555805.1 uncultured Oscillospiraceae bacterium
GCGGTGAGAACATAGTTGTGTTTCGGACATATTATGCTGTACGCCAGACCGTTGTTCTTAGCGTAAGTGAGTGCGGCGGAATTCGGGTAACAGTGCATTTTGAAGTTTCTTATATTGGTCTTTCCGATCTCTCCGCCGCCACCGCCGTAGCCGAGAGCGCATTTGCCGATATGTTTAACGCTCTTCGGAACAGTTACATCTTTAGTATAACCTAAGAACGCATAGTCGCAGATACCGACAACGCCGTCTTTTATGACGAGCTTTTCCTGATTATAGTTCGCATTGACGATCCAATTACCCACATACTTTATATTGCCTGTCTGACCGTCAAGCATACCCGACATCATAAAGACATTCTCGCCCATAGATTCAAGGCTGTCGGGGATATTTATATTCTTAAGGGCATAGCAGCGTACAAAGGTCCTTTTGCTCAGCACTTTGAGATTCTTCGAAAGCGTAACTTTTTCAAGCTCCTGACAGCCGTAGAAAGCCTCGTCGCCGATATATGTGACACTGTCGGGTATGACGAGATTTTTGATATAACTTGTAGCAAAAGCTCTCGTTCCGATATATTTGACCGTGTTGGGAATATTGAGCGTCTTGATATAATAGGGATAGCTTCCTTCAACATAAGGCGCGAACAGGAAGTTTGCGATACCGACGGTTTCGTCTTTTATCGTTATCTTGGTTTCGCCCTCCGCATACGGGAAGAATTCATAGCCGATGAGCCAGTTGCCCCAATAGATGCCCGCTTTATCCTGGGCGTCGGAGAACGGGGCCTCTCTGAACGGGTTATAGCCCATTGACTTTATGTTTTTCGGAAGATGGGGCGATGTGATCTCCGTTGCGACAAAAGCGAGATCGCCGATATGTTCGATAGTATCGGGCAGGTCGATAGATGACAGAGATTCGCATGTACCGAACGCATGATCGCCGATAGTTTTAAGGTTTTTCGGAAGTTTGACATCACTTAATTTATAGCAGTTAGCAAAAGCGAATTCATCGATAGATGTAACTCTATCGGGAATAACTATCTTTTCAAGTCTCTCGCAATATCTGAAACACCATTCGGGAATACGCGTTATATTTTCGGAAAGTCTAATTTCCTTAAGAGATGCACAGCCTTCGAACGCATTTTCGCCTATCTCCTTGACGCTGTCCGGCATTGTAACTTTCGCAAGAAATCTGCACCCGTCAAAAGCTTTGGGGTAGACATCGGTTACGCCGTTCGGTAAGGTCAGTTCGGTTATTGAGGTTCCGCTGAAAGCTCCATAGCCTATGATTTTTATTGTACTCGGGAGGTTGAGTTCTTCGATGTAAGTTCCGCTGAATGTTCTGAATCCAATAGTCGTCATACCTTCGGGGAGACTTATCTTTTTAAGCTTAGCCCAATAGAAAGCATAGTCGCCGACTGTTTTTGTGCTTGCGGGAAGATTGAGCTCTGTTATAGCAGTATGAGCGAAAGCGTAGCTTTCGATCTCGGTCAGACCGCTCGGGAAGTTGACCGTTGTGAGGCTTTCGCACTGGTTGAAAAGGTTGGCTCTGATGATTTTAAGTCCGCTCGGAAGTTTCACTTTGACAAGAGAAGTGCAGTAATCAAATGCACTATCGCCTATTTCCGTAACGCTGTCGGGAATAGTCACGCTCATAAGTGATGAACAGCTGTAAAAGGCGTCGGCGCCGATTTTTTTGATTTTATTATGTATATTGACTTCTTTGAGACTTGTGCAATATTTGAATGTACCTATGGGAATTTCCGTAAATGTTGACGATATTATCACCTTTTTCAGCATTGAGCAATACATGAACATATGAGTTCCCATTTTTGACAGGCTGTCAGGAAGAACAATTTCCTCTATCCCGTCGCAACGATTGAACGCCTGATCCTCAATATAAGTCAAGCTCGTCGGCAATTTGATGTTTTTAAGCCGTGAGCTGCTTTCGAACGCAAATCTGCTTATCGTTTTAACCGTATTCGGTACATCAAAAGAGACAGCCGCATTTCCCGACGGGAATTTGACCAAAACAGTCTTTGCCTTATTATAAAGTACGCCGTTGACCGAGCAATAGTTCTTATTTCCTGCGGCGACATTGATTTTTGACAGTTTCGTGCATACATAAAAGATATAATTTTCAGAGATATATTTAACGCTCGCAGGAATATTAAATGTCGTTAGATTATCGCAATAAGCAAACAGGTCGGCGGCCATTCCGACAGTTCCGTCCTTTACGGTGTATGTTGCGCCGATCTCCTTATCATTCGTTTCAACAATCCATGAACCGAGGTAGAGGACTCCGTTTTTCCAGTTTGACTGTTTGTTACTGTACGCCGTTCCGCTGACGGGATTATGCCCGACGCTTGTGACAGACGTGGGAAAGGCAATCTTACTCAAAGAAGAACAGCCGTTGAATGCATAGTCGCCTATCTTCGTTACATCGGAAGGGATATTTATGTTTTCAAGACTTCCGCAAAATTCAAAAGCCTGACGGCCTATATTTTTGACCGTATTCGGAATAACAACGGTTTTTAACTCATTGTGATACTGGAAGGAAAAATCTCCTATGCTTGAAACCGTTTTTCCGTCAAGTTTTGACGGAATCGTTACGCTCGAAGTGAAAGTCGAGTTGTATTCCGTGATTTCGACTGTTCCGTTGCTCAGCACTGCATATTTAAAGTTGCCCGATGTTTTTTCGGTCGCCGCCTGAGCGGAAAACGAAACGGCGGCAATCGCCAGTATCAGAACAACAAGCACCGACAACAGCGAACCTAATGTTCTCTTTGTTTTCATTCGTTTGTCCTCCTTGGATTTTAAATTGCATCTCCTGTGCAAGCTTTGCAAACATTAGTGTAATGTCTGATTTTCAGCTTGTAGAGCCGAGTCATTAACCTGACTCAGCTCTGTTCGCTTTTGCAAAGGAGAATGCGAGTATATCGCACTTTCATTATACTATACACAGTCGAGCGTTGCATGACATTTTCCGATTTGTCAGTTGCCTATTTGGAAACGGAAGTGCCATATACGCGTGTATAGTCATTTTGTGCAAATATATACCAAAAAACGACACACAAAGTTACTGCGTGTCGCTTTATATACTTGAAATATCAGTCAAACATGACCTGCCAATTTTCGTCTTTGACCGCGTCAAAGCACATCTCTATCTGCTCGCGGTTGCATTTTTCCTCCGCAAGCGGTTCGGGAAGTTCGTCGAGCGAAAAGAACCCGATCTCCGTCGTTTCTATATTTTCCTCGAAGCTGCCGCCGACAAGCGAGCATAAAACGAACACCTTGCACACACCGTAGGCGTACACAGGCTTATTATGTTTATTTCTGTCCTGGACGGCTATAAGCTTTATGGGCTTGACCGCCAGACCAGTTTCTTCTCTGACCTCTTTGGCGGCGTTCGAACCGACCGATTCGAGAATGTCGACCCAGCCGCCCGGGAGCGACCATGTTCCGTTATTTTCGTGAGCAAGAAGAATTTTGCCGTCCTTGAAAACGGCGGCTCTTGTGTCGAGTTTCGGCGTCTGATATCCCCTCTCGCCGCAGAAAAGATCCTTCACCTTTTCTGTCGGGATATCCGATTTTTCGCTGATGATCTCGGCGGAAATCTCCCTTATGCGCTCATAGCGCTCTATGTCATACACGTTGTCGGTATACGCAAGACCTGCCTGCGCCAAACTTTGGAGCTCAACCGCCCATGACAACCATTTATCCATAATTCTCCCCCTGCTGTTCGGCGTTAAAATCAGCCGACTTTCCACTCCGACGGCGAAATGAGAGTTGTTTTTTTACCGCCGTTTGATGTCTGTTTGGTTTCGAGGACCTTATATTTCACCACGCCGAGTATGTATTCTTCTTTTATCAAGCCGACCATTTCACTTCGGCTGTCCGTTGAATCCTGTCTGTTATCGCCCATGACGAAAACGTATCCCTCGGGAACTTCGAGCGGATATTCCCAGTCCGACGGGGTTGTCGTCGGGGCGTTGATATACGGTTCGTCGAGGAGCTTTCCGTCGACGGTAACATCGCCGTTCGAGAAGTCGATGTCAATTGTCTGTCCGCCCGTAGCTATGATGCGCTTGACGATAGGCTCGTTGAAGGCGTTCGGCTGAGTGACGATAACAACCTGACCGTATTTCGGCTCCGAATCAAACGCGGAGACGATGAGCCACTGACCGTTATAAAGCGTAGGAACCATTGACGAGCCGACAACGCCGACAAATCTGAACACGAATGTGAAAATTATCGCTATCGTGACGATCGCCGCCACCATGACCGACGCGAAATCGTAGAAATTCGTAACGACTTTCTCGCTGAGCGACGGTTTTTTCTCTTCGTCGGGAGCTTTCGCCGCTATGTCCTCGTTTATCATATCCTTATTTTCGTTATCCATATATATCAACCCCATAAAAATCCATAATATTTATTTTATTATAAGACGATCGGAGGGTCTATTTGTGAACAAACTGTTATCTGAGATAGCTTTTTTGATAACGGTACGAAGAAATTTCTGCTTACGGGAAGTTAAGCGGTCGGTTTTTTAGTTGGGATGGCGAGGGAGAAACGCGGCGGCGCGGCAGCGAAGCGAGT
>USMJ01000136.1 GCA_900555805.1 uncultured Oscillospiraceae bacterium
GATCGTCGAGACCGCTAAGCGCACAGGCGCTCAGGTTTCGGGTCCGATACCCCTTCCCACAGAGAAGGAGATCGTCACGATCCTTCGCGCTGTTCATAAGTATAAGGACAGTCGCGAGCAGTTTGAGCAGAGAACACACAAAAGGCTTATCGACATTATCAGACCCACGGCTAAGACCGTTGAGGCTCTGACAAGTCTTGAGCTTCCGGCCAGTGTTGATATCGAGATCAAGCTTTAATTAAGAATCTCACAAGACACGGTCTGGTCAAGTTGGCGAAAGTCAACCAATAACCTAAGGAGGTAAAATTAAAATGAAAAAAGGACTTATCGGAAGAAAAGTCGGCATGACCCAGATTTTCGCCGAAAACGGAAATGTTATTCCCGTAACGGTTGTTGAACTCGGTCCGTGCGCAGTCGTTCAGAAGAAGACAGCTGAAAATGACGGTTATGAAGCCGTTCAGCTCGGCTTCGACGACAAGAAGATCGCAAGAGTCAACAAGCCCATGAAGGGTCACTTCGACAAGGCAGGCGTTGCTCCCAAGAAGGCTCTCAGAGAGTTCAGATTTGACGATATCAGCTCCTACAACGTAGGCGATATCCTCAAGGCTGACGTGTTCGCTGTCGGCGACAAGGTCGACGTAGTCGGCACAAGCAAGGGTAAGGGAACAGCAGGCGCTATCAAGAGATGGAACTTCGGCAGACTCAAGGAATCCCACGGTACCGGCCCTGTCGCAAGACACGCAGGTTCACTCGGTGCTTGCTCGGATCCGTCAAGAGTTTTCAAGGGCAAGAAGCTTGCAGGTCACTTAGGTCATGAACGTGTAACCGTTCAGAACCTCGAAGTTGCAAAAATCGACGCAGAAAACAACCTCATCGCTATCAAGGGTGCTATCCCCGGCCCGAAGAAGGGCATCGTTGTTGTTGTTGACAGCGTAAAAGCGTAAGAAAGGAGTTGTTCTAAATGCCTAACGTATCAGTATTTGATGTAGCAGGTAAGAAAGTGTCGGATTTAGAGCTTGACGCTAACGTATTCGGTATTGAGCCGAGCGTATCTGCCATGCATCTCGTTGTCGTTAATTATTTAGCTAACCAGAGACAGGGCACGCAGTCAACCCTGACGCGCTCTGAAGTAAGCGGCGGCGGAATCAAGCCGTGGAGACAGAAGGGTACAGGCCGCGCAAGACAGGGTTCAACAAGAGCTCCGCACTTCACACACGGCGGTATCGCTCACGGTCCCAAGCCCCGCACATACGGCGGCTCGATAAACAAGAAGGTCAGAAGACTTGCTATGAAGTCCGCTCTTTCTTCTAAGGTCGCTGCCGAAGAGATGATCGTTCTCGATTCTCTCGCACTCACCGAGATCAAGACCAAGGAGATCGTTAAGACTCTTTCAAATCTCGAAACAGGCAAGAAGGTTCTTATCGTATTACCCGAGAAGAACGACGTAGTCTACAGAAGCGCAAGAAACATCGCCGGCGTTAAGACTACACTTGTCAACACATTAAACGTTTACGACATTCTCAACTGCGACACTCTCGTCGTTCTCAAGGATGCCGTCGCAAAGATTGAGGAGGTATATGCATAATGGCTAAGTTCGCAGAAGACATTATCCTCCGCCCGATCATCACCGAAGAGAGCATGATGGGCACAGAAATGAAGAAGTACGCCTTTAAGGTCGCCAAGGACGCAGGCAAGCCCGAGATCGCAGCGGCGGTCGAGAAGCTTTTCGGCGTTAAGGTCGCCAAGGTCAACACGATGAACTATGACGGTCATCTCAGAAGATACGGCCGTTTCGAGGGCTACACTCCGTCATGGAAGAAAGCCATCGTCACACTCACCGAAGATTCAAAGACCATAGACTTCTTCGACGGCTTACTTTAATAGCCGACCCGGCGCGTACCGAAAAATAAAACCGGCGGCGCCATGAAAGCTCCCTATACTATTATATATATAATGTACGAGTAAATGGGTGCTAAACTAAAAATCCGGCGGCGATGTATGGGGGTTCGACAATCCCCCGCGAAGCTGCTTTAAGGAGAGTGAACCAAAATGTCAATCAGATTTTATAAACCTATGACTAACGGTACACGTAATATGTCAACAACTGACTACTCGAACCTCTCAAAGGTCAAGCCCGAGAGAAGCCTTCTCGAGCCGATGAACAAAACATCGGGCAGAAACAGCTACGGCAGAATTACGGTTCGTCATAAGGGCGGCGGAAACCGCAGAAAGTACCGTGTGATCGACTTCAAGCGTGATAAGTTCGGCGTTCCCGCGACAGTTCTTACACTCGAATACGATCCCAACCGCTCGGCTCATATCTGTCTCGTTCAGTATGAAGACGGCGAAAAGAGATATATAATCGCTCCGGACGGACTTAACGTCGGCGACAAGATCGAAGCAGGTCCCGAGGCTGATATCAAGGTCGGCAACGCATTGCCGCTGACCAATATCCCCGTCGGTACAATCGTTCACAACGTTGAGCTTTATCCGGGCAGAGGCGGCCAGCTCGCAAGATCGGCAGGCAACTCAGCTCAGCTCATGGCTAAGGAAGGCGGCTACGCTCTTCTCAGACTGCCTTCATCAGAGCTTCGCAAGGTTCCCGTTATCTGCATGGCAACCGTCGGCGTTGTCGGCAACACCGATCACGAGAACGTCAAGATCGGTAAGGCAGGCCGTACACGCCACATGGGCATCAGACCGACAGTCCGCGGTTCTGTTATGAACCCCTGCGATCACCCGCACGGCGGCGGCGAAGGCAAGTCACCCATCGGTCGTCCGGGCCCTGTTACCCCGTGGGGCAAGCCCGCTCTCGGCTATAAGACTCGCGCTAAGAAGAACCGTTCAGACAAGCTTATTGTTAAGCGTCGCAACGACAAGTAAGTCGAGAAAGGAGCTGTGAATAATGAGCAGAAGTACTAAAAAAGGACCTTTCGTGCAGCCCAAGCTGCTCGACAGAGTTATAAAAATGAACGAAAAGGGCGAGAAGATCGTTCTTAAAACATGGAGCCGCAGCTCAACGATCTATCCTGAATTCATCGGTCACACTTTCGCCGTTCATGACGGAAGAAAGCACGTTCCGGTTTATATCACAGAGGATATGGTCGGTCATAAGCTCGGTGAGTTTGCGCCTACACGTACCTTCAGAGGTCATGCAGGTTCAAAAACCTCAAACAACGGTAAATAAGTCGAAAGGAGTGTATTTTTAAATGGAAGCAACTGCTAAAGTTACTTTTGTGCGTATAGCACCTCGTAAGGTTCAGATAGTTCTCGACCTTATCCGTAATCAGCCGGCTGACAAGGCTATGGCAATCCTCAAGTACACACCTAAGGCTGCGTGCGAGGTTGTTTCAAAGCTTTTAAAGTCAGCAATGGCTAATGCAGAGAACAATAAGGATATGGATGTTTCTAAGTTATATGTAGCTGAATGCTATGTATGTCCGGGTCCGACCTTAAAGCGAATCAGACCCAGAGCACAGGGTCGTGCGAACCGCATATTAAAGCGTACGTCACACATTACCCTTGTACTCAAGGAAATGGAATAAGCAGAGGAGGTAGAACAATGGGCCAGAAAATAAATCCGACAGGTTTAAGAATCGGCGTTATCAAGGATTGGGAATCACGTTGGTATGCAAAGAAGGGCGACTTCGGCGATACCCTCGTTGAGGACTACGAGATCCGTAAATACCTCCTTGAAACACTTGCACCGGCAGGTGTGCCGAAAGTAGAGATTGAGCGTGACGCTAAGCGCGTACGCATCAATATTCATGTTGCTAAGCCCGGCATGGTTATCGGCCGCGGCGGCAGCGAAATCGAGAAGCTCAAGGCTGTTCTTGAGCAGAAGCTCGGCAAAGATGTTTCTCTCAACATCATCGAAGTCAAGATCCCCGACGCCAACGCTCAGCTTATCGCCGAAAACATCGCAGGTCAGCTCGAAAGACGTGTTTCTTACAGAAGAGCTCTCAAGCAGGCTATCGGCAGAACGATGAGACTCGGCGCAAAGGGTATCAAGATCCAGGTTTCGGGCCGTGTAGGCGGAGCTGAAATAGCTCGTTCCGAGACATATAAGGAAGGCACGATCCCGCTTCAGACGATCCGCGCCGATATCGACTACGGCTTCGCGGAAGCTAAGACGACCTACGGCCGTCTCGGTATCAAGGTTTGGGTCTACACAGGCGAGGTTCTTCACGCCGCCAACATCAACAACGACAGAAAGCCGAGAGGCGACAGACGTCGCAGACCACGTAAGGAAAGGAGCGCAAACTAATGTTAATGCCAAAGCGCGTTAAGCGCAGAAAAGTGCAGAGAGGCCGTCTTAAGGGCACTGCACACAAGGGAAACAAAGTAACTTACGGTGACTTTGGTCTTGTTGCTCTTGAACCTGCATGGATCACTTCAAGACAGATCGAGGCAGCCCGTATTGCTATGACACGTTACATCAAGCGTGGCGGTCAGGTTTGGATAAAGATATTCCCCGATAAGCCGATCACACAGAA
>USMJ01000137.1 GCA_900555805.1 uncultured Oscillospiraceae bacterium
TACCGGAACATGATTCTCCGATTTTTATGGGGAAAATCGACTATAATAACAAAGATGAAGTAATGAAAGTGTTGCAAAATTTTGAGGAATATGCTATATATGAAAGCATAGAGACGGCACTCGTAATTACTCGTGAAGGCGATATATATAAATGCTTCGGAACGAGGACGCAGGTATTTCCCAATATAGATTTGGGCGATAAATTTATAGGAGCAACTGTATCGCACAACCATTTGCCGGATGAAACCGAGTATACATTCAGCAGAGAAGATTTAAACACCTTCAGAAGATATAAACTTGATATAATGCATGGCTGTGATATGAAGTATAAATACGAGTTAACAAACAATGCAAAAGAAATCGACGAAGCACCCGAAGTATGGCAGACGGAAGAGAATTTTCAACACGGCAATATGATAGAAACAGCCAAAAATGTTGGAGTTGGTTACAGGAGGTGGAAAAATGACAAAAGAAGAAGCTTATGAAGAAGCTAAGAAAGCCTATAATTGGGCAAATGAAGAGATGGATAAATTAAAAGCGGAAGCGAAAAAGAACGGAACATGGATAGATGGCTTAGACGCTGGCAGAGAATTATATGCTGATGTAAACAGAGAGCTGTTTAATAAATTGCAGGAATTATACGCAAAGATAGATGAATAACTAATTGACCTCCCGCACCTCTCTGCCACTAGCGGCTTGAAGTGTCCCAGCGGAGGATTTTTTATACCTGAAAACTTAAATATAGTCGAGAAAGCACCATGCAGTTTATGCACGGTGCTTTTTTCATATCATTTTCAAGTCCGTCACGGGTGAAATAAACGGGGCGGCGGAAAGGAACACAAATATGTCAGAAGAGACAAAAAACACGGCTGACGAAGAAATGAACACTGTGGGCGAAAATAACACAGCGGGCGCGGAAACGACAGCTAAGACCGACACCGAGCGTTTCGAGGACCTTCTCAAAAGCGACGGAAAGCTCCAGGGAGAGTTTGACCGCCGCATACAGAAAGCTATCGAGACGGCGAAGGGAAAATGGGAGCAGAATCTCACCGTCGAGCAGGACGAAGCCAAGAAGCTCGAAAAGATGACGCAGGCTCAGCGCGACAGCTACCTTCTCAGAAAAGAAAAGGCGGAGTTTGAAAAGCAGAAAAAGGCTTTCCTCTCCGAACAGATGAAGGTCGCCACAGGCAGAGAGCTTATGAAACGGGGCTTTGACGCCTCTTTCGCCGATTTTCTCACTTCGGACACGGCCGAGCAGACAAGCAGGAACATTTCTGCCTTCGAGGAGGCTTTCAAAGCCGCCGTGCAGAAATCGACCAACGACAAAATGAGAGGTGACAAACCTCCGAGGGAAAGCGAAAAGAAAACCGCCGAAGACGACGCTTTCCTTAGAGGCTTCACGGCGAAAAATTAAACAAAAGGAGTAATTTTTAATGGCAATTAACTACGCAGAAAAGTATTTGTCGAAGGTTGACGAGAGAATAGTCAACGGTTCCCTGACGAACGACATCATCAACAACGACTACGATTTTATCGGTGTCGAGACGGTCAAGGTCTATTCCGTTCCGACCGTCGCGCTCAACGATTATCAGGCGAGCGGAACAAGCCGCTACGGAACACCGAGCGAGCTTGAGAACACCGTTCAGGAGCTGACGATGAGAAAGGACCGCACTTTCACATTCACCATCGACAGAAAGAGCAGAGACGACACACAGATGACAATGGAAGCCGGCAAGGCTCTTCAGAGGGAAATCGACGAGGTTATCGTTCCCGAGCTTGACACATATCGTTTAGCTCAGATAGCCGAAAACTGCGGTAGCGCGATCGAAAAGACCGTCACAAGCGAGAACGCATACGAGGCGTTCCTCTCTGTTCAGGAGCTTCTTGACGACGCTGAGGCACCCACCGAGGGCAGAGTCGTCAAGTGTTCGAACGCTTTCTACAAGAAGATCAAGCTCGACGATTCGTTCACGAAGAAGGGCGATATGGCGACGCAGATCTCAATGCAGGGTCTTGTCGGCGAGATCGACGGCGTACCCGTTGTCAAGGTCCCGAAGTCGAGACTTCCCGAGGGCGTCGAGTTTACTTGCCTATGTCACCTATGACAGCATATTCAGCCTGCTTAGCTGGCGCAAGCATGGGATATCGGGCAGTAATGCTGTTGTATCCGACATCAGCAACACAGGTTTTACGCTCACCTCAAACGCAGGAGTAGCCGAGGGTACTGCATCGTCGCACTACTTCCCGGTCGATCCGGGCAAGGCGTACAAGATAGACATAGACATCACAGGTGATAACTGGGACGTGTATATCTTCTTCTGCGACAATGACGGCAACTGGATCGACTTCGCCGACAGCAAAAACAGGTTTTCGTCCAACGGCGGCGGTGTGCAAAGCCGCATATTTGCTGCGCCTGCCGGCACGGTTAAAGCCCAGATCAGAGTTGACGCCAACGGCGCAAGCAATACCGTGTCGTATTCAAACTTCAGGATCTATCCCGCCGATTATGAGTATATGAGCGACACCGTATCCGCCGCAGAGAGGACGGATATCGGTGCGTGGAGTATGCCGACGCCGATCCGTGACGGGTACACTTTCAAGGGCTGGAATACAAAGCCCGACGGCACGGGTACGACTTACACGGCGAGCAGTGGCTTCCCGACAGCAGACATGACCTTGTACTCACAATGGAAAGAAAATCCGCCGGAGATAACCTCGGCGGAGCTGATATATTCGGATAAACAGGTTTCGGCGCAGAACAAGGTCCCGGCAGGGCAGAGCTTCATCATCAGAATCGGCGCAAAGTAAGAAAGGAAGGAAAACAATGTCAGTCAAGAAGTATTCATTCAAAAAAGACGGCGAGACAAAGCTCTCGCCGCACTTCAAGGTCCGTGAATTTAGGTGCAAAGACGGCACGGACAAAATCTTAATCGAGAGCGGTCTGATCGAGTTCCTCGAAAAGGTCTACGCTCATTTTGACTGCTCCAAAATCAACATAACAAGCGGTTATCGTACGAGTAAGCATGATAAGGCCGTAGGCGGTCGGGGCGCGGGCAGCCATGTCAAAGGCAAAGCAGTCGACTTCGTCGCGTACGACAAAAACGGAAAAATGATCCCGTCAAAAGAGGTCGCCCTCTATCTTGAGGACCTCGGCGTAAGGGGCATCGGGTACCGTTGCGGCGGCAGCACAAACGCCACGCACATGGACATCAACTACCGCACACGCAAGTGGTACGGCGACGAGAAAAAGAGCATGACCGCCTCGATCGGAGCGACATTTTACCGCTATCTCGGCGTCAAGTGGACGAAGAAATATGTCACGGTGGACGCACTCAGACTCAGGTGCGACATAGGCTTAGGGGCTAAAGTCAAAGCCACAGTCGGTTGGAACACGGTACTCGAAGTCGCAAATACTACTGTGATCCCGCTCGACGGATACCGGTGGGTAAGAGTCCGCTACAAGGGTAATATCTACTGGGCGGCGAAGGAGTATTTGAGATGAGGTGTGAACATGAATGAGGCTCTCATAGCGGCGGGCGGCTCAGTGATAGTGGGGTTGCTGTCGCTGATCGGCGTCGTCATCACGAACAGCCGATCCAACAACAAAATGCAGAACGGCATCAAGACCGCACAAGCCGTCACGGACGAAAGAATAAGCGAGTTGACCCGTGAGGTCAGAAAGCATAACAACTTCGCGGAGCGGATACCCGTCATCGAAGAAAAAATCAGGGTCGCCAATCACAGAATTGACGACCTTGAGCATAAACAGGATTGAGAAAGGAAGGATAAACATGACAAACTTTAAGGACTGGATCAAAGCCGCAGCAATCAGAGCGATCAAGACGATCGCACAGACGGCGGTAGCAACGATAGGCACATCGGCCGTACTCGGCGATGTCAACTGGGTCATGGTCGGCAGTGCATCGGTCTTAGCCGGTGTGCTGTCGCTTTTGACGAGCGTAGCGGGTCTGCCGGAGGTTAAGGATACGAGCGGAGAGGGATAAAACGGTAGCCCATCTAAGAGGGGCTTGATTTTGTCAAGATTGCCTGACAAAATCGGAGGTTAGGGCGCAAGTGAATGACTCAAAAATTAGTATAAAATTAAGAAAAAAACGCCCTTTAAAGAGCGTTTAAACCATGCTTAATTTTTATTCACTTCTAACACACTTCTAACACTTTTCGAAAATTTAGCAAAAAAAGAACAAATATCAAAACACCCGCGAGCCCTTATTTTTCAAGGCTCGCGGGTGTTTTTTTACTGGTCGGAGTGACAAGACTTGAACTTGCGACCTCTTGACCCCCAGTCAAGCGCGCTACCACCTGCGCCACACCCCGACATTATATGTGCAGACAAACCTCCGCTTGAACACTGCCTTGGTATTATATATGGTTTTGCCTGCCGTGTCAATAGTTTTAGGGAAAATTTTTGCGCCGATTTGTAGAGTTACAATAGATGTGAGACTGAAATTGAAAAAAGGATAGAAAAAAG
>USMJ01000138.1 GCA_900555805.1 uncultured Oscillospiraceae bacterium
TTATTCTGTCGCCGCCGCTTTTCTTATATCCCGTCTCCTTAACTTCGTTGACCGGGATAAGATTGACATGGGCAAGCATTCCCTTAAGTCTTTTCGCAAGTTCCCCGGCGCATTCGTCGCTGTCATTGACGCCGCTTATCATGGCGTATTCGAACGATATTCGCCTTGAGGTCGCTTTGGTATAATCCCGACAGGCTTTGAGAAGCTCGTCGATATGCCAGCGTCTGTTGACGGGCATCGTTCTTGAACGTATCTCGTCGTTCGGCGCATGTAGCGAAACCGAAAGCGTAAGCTGAAGCTTCTTTTCAAGGAGCTTATATATTCCGTCGACAACGCCGCAGGTTGAAAGCGAGATGTTTCTCATACTGAGATTCAGTCCGTTTTCGTCTGTGACAAGCTCCAGAAAACGCATAACATTGTCAAAATTGTCAAGCGGCTCTCCGACGCCCATAAGAACTATATGCGATATTCTTATATTAAGATCTTTCTGAGCTTTCATCACCTGAGCCAGTATTTCGCTCGGCTCAAGGTTTCGGATGAACCCTGCGATAGTTGAAGCGCAGAAGGTGCAGCCCATCTTGCATCCGACCTGACTTGAGACGCAGATCGTGTAGCCGTATTTATACTTCATCACAACGGATTCTATGTATTCGCCGTCATGAAGTTTGAAAAGATACTTAACTGTATCATCATACACCGAAACTAACTTTTTTTCAATAGCGCAAGTGTAAATTTCATAATTATCTCTTAATTTTTCACGCAAATTTTTTGAAATATTCGTCATTTCGTCAAAATCTTCCGCCTGATTTTTCTGAAGCCACGAATATATTTGCTTCGCCCTGAACTTCGGCTCGCCGAGCGATAGGATCTCGTTTTCAATCTCGCCGTAATTCATGGATCTGATATCCTTTTTCATTCTACTCCTCCGATTTTTGGAACACGGCGATGAAGAAGCCGTCGCAGTTGTTTTTATGCGGCATGAGCGTATAATATTTATCGCCGAAAGCGTCTATATCGAGCGGCCTGATACACTTAAATTCGGAATGCTCGGACAGAAATCTGTCGCAGACCTTGTCGTTTTCCTTTTTATTGAGCGTGCAGGTCGAATAGACCAGTCTGCCGCCGTTTTTAACATATGCCGCCGCGTTTGACAAAATGCCGTATTGTATTTCGGGAAGCTCCTTGAAGTCGTCGAGAGGTTTATATTTTATCTCCGGCTTATGCCTAATGACGCCGAGCCCCGAACACGGGACATCGCACAGCACCCTTTCGGCTTTTCTGACATTCGGATAATACTTTCCGCCGTCCGCGACGCAGGTAGTTATGCAGGTTATCCCGAGCCGCTTTGCGCCGTCGTCGATGAGTTTTGTCCTCGACGGATAAATGTCGCAGGCTAAGATGTCACCGTTATTATTCATGCTTTCGGCTATCGTGAAGCTTTTTCCTCCCGGAGCCGAACACATGTCTATAACCCTGTCGCCCTCTCGCGCTCCGAGAGCCACGGCGCAATACTGCGAAGCGAGATCCTGAACATGAAAATATCCTTTTTCGAAGCTCTCAAGGCGTTCGATATTCCTGCCGAGACTTGTGATATAAAGAGCGTTTTCGTTTTCGGGTACACGAACCGCCTGCGTATTTTCGGTTTCGAGCGCCGATATGAGGTCTTCGGCTGTTATCTTAAGTTTGTTCACTCTCAGTGTCACGGGTGAGCTTTCAAGTGACGCTTTCAGGAGCTCGGCTGTGTTTTCCTCGCCGTATGCTTTGATCCACATTGAAATCAGCGGCGTCGGACAGGAATATTTTATGCTCAAATATTTTAGCTTATCTTCGTTTTCGTCGGGTAAAATAAGACCGCTTGCCGCTATCTTGCGAAGTACGGCGTTGATCATACCCGCCGCGTACCCCATATTATTGTCGTGGGCGAGCCTGACAGTCTCGTTGACCGCCGCCGAGTTCGGTATCCTGTCAAGAAAAAGAAGCTGATACGCGCCCATCCGAAGAAGTGTATGTACATTCTCTTTGAGCTTTCCGAGCGGCTTCGTCAGGCGGCTTTCGAGCTGATAATCGAGAGTCAGCTTTCGCTCGGTCGTACCGTAAATTATCGCCGAGACAAGCGCCCTGTCCTTTTGGGGCAGGGATGACGAGGCAAGGGCGCCGTCGATCGCAAGGTTCGAAAACGCGCCCTCTTTTTCGATTCTAAGAAGTATTTCGTATGCGGTTTGTCTTGCGCTTTTCATCTTCATCTCCTGCGGTCGTTGACCCTCAAAAACAGCCTCATAAACTGCGCCAAAGCAACGACCAGAGCCGCAACATAAGTCATCGCGGCGGCCGAGAGCATCTTTCTGACATACGGAAGCTCATTTTGCGCGACAAGGCCGGTTTCATCGGCGACCTTGACAGCCCTCGCCGAAGCATTGAACTCGACAGGCAAAGTAACAATTTGGAAAATAACGATGAAAAAATAGAGCAAAAGGCCGATCGAAATAAGCGGCTCAAAGCTCAGAATAACGCCGAGTATGGTCAGCAAAATACCTGCGGTCGAGCCAAAGTTCGTCACGGGAATGATAGCCGCGCGAAGCTTTATCGGAAAATACCCCTCGGCATACTGGGCGGCGTGGCCTGCTTCATGACAGGCGATACCCACCGCGGCTATGCTCTTTCCGCCGAAGACCTCCGGCGAAAGCCTGATGACGTTCGTTCTCGGGTCGAAGTGGTCGGAAAGTTTTCCGCTTATCATTTCGATTCTGACATCGCGGATGCCGTAAAACTCAAGCACTTTTCTCGCCGCTTCCGCTCCCGTCAGCCCTCTTGAATTGCCGATTCCCGAATATTTCGCGTAGGCTCTTTTTACGCCTGCCTGCGCTATGAGCGCAAGGATAAACGCAGGAATACAAAGCAAAAAGTAGTATTTATCCCAATATAAAAATCCCATAAGATCACCTTTATATCAGCCTAAGACCGTCCCCACGGGTATTTTTCTTCCCCTGAGGAAGTCCTCGGCGTTCATTCTTTTCTTTCCCTCGAGCTGAATTTCGACAAGCTCGACGCACTTGTTGTCGCCGCAGCAAACTATAAGTTTTTTATCGCTTTCGACAACACTTCCGGAGATATTATTCCCCTTTTTGTCGGATAATCTCGCTTTGTGGAGCTTCAAAGTTTTACCGTCAAGAACGGTCGACGCGCCCGGCCACGAATAAAGGCCGCGGATCTTATTATGAACCTCCCAAGCGGAAAGCGACCAATCGACGCAGCTCATCTCCTTTGAGAGCATACCGACATATGTCGCTTTGCTTTCGTCCTGTTTAATAGGTACGAGTGAGCCTTCTTCTAACTTTGAAAGCGTCTGCTCGAGAACGTCCGCTCCGAGAACGGAAAGTTTTTCAAACAAACCTTCGGCTGTTTCGTTTTCGTCAACGGTTATCTTTCCCGTAAGAAGCATATCGCCCGTGTCAAGGCCTTCGTCCATTTGCATCGAAGTTACGCCGGCTTCGCTGTCTCCGTTGAGAACAGCCCACTGTATCGGTGAAGCTCCTCTATACTTCGGGAGCAAAGAGCCGTGGATGTTTATGCAGCCGTATTTCGGATATTCAAGAAAATCTTTCGGAAGAATTTTTCCGTAAGCCGTAACGACAACGAGATCGGGATTGAGCGTTTTGAGAATTTCAACGCCTGCGCCGTTTTTAAGGGTCGTCGGCTGAAAAACAGGTATGTTATGCTTTAATGCAAGTTCTTTTATCGGCGGAGCAGTCAGCACCTGCGTTCTTCCTTTCGGTTTATCCGGCTGACAAAAAACTCCGACAACCTCATGCTTTGACTCAATGAGCTTTTCAAGACACGGGAGCGCAAAGTCGGGTGTACCCATAAAAACAATTTTCATTTAAACGCCCTCCTTTTGATCTTCGGCAAGTCTCTGAGTGAACAAAATTCCGTCGAGATGGTCGATTTCGTGGCAGAAGCATCTCGCTTCGAGACCTTCGCCCGAATAAATGCACCATTTACCCTCGCGGTTCTGGGCTTTGACCTTTACTTTCATGGGCCTGACGGTCGTTCCGTATTCGCCGGGTAAAGAGAGACAGCCCTCCTGTTCTCTCTGTTCGCCCTCTCTATAGGTTATTTCGGGATTGATAAGTTCAAGATATCTTTCGCCGCAGTTTATAACGACGGCTCTTTTCAAAACGCCGACCTGAACGGCGGCAAGCCCAACACCGTCGGCTTTCTCCATAGTTTCTTTCATATCGTCAAGCAGAGTGAACAGTCTCTGATCGAACTTGACGACCTCTCGGCTTTTCTTTCCTAAGATCGGATCGCCGAGCTTAACAATGTTTCTCATAGCCATATATTATACCTCCTCAGGACAGACTTTCAGGGTTTATGTCAATCGAAACCGTCACATCTTTGTTTTCTTTGTTTCTCGAAAACAGGATGAGAAGATCGGTCAGCATTCGTCTGAAGCTGTCGTTGTTGTGACACT
>USMJ01000139.1 GCA_900555805.1 uncultured Oscillospiraceae bacterium
TTAAGCCTGTTCATTTCCTTTGCGTTGTTTATTCCCACAAAGCGGTAGTGCCAGGATTCATAGGTTATTCCCGTTATGCTTTCTTTACCCTTGGGAAAACGCAGCACAAAGCCGTAATCTGCGGCGTGCTCCTGCATCCATGTGAACATGGGAGTGCTTTCAAAGCTGTCCTCCGCAATGTTGAAATCAGCAGAAAAGCCCGTGTTGTGCTCGCTTGTTCCCGGGCGGGTAACTATGGTTGCCGCTTTGGTTTCCGCCGCCTCGCTTGAAAGCCCTGTTTTAAGCCATTTTTCGGTTTCCTGCGTGAAAAGCATTTTCTGGGTTGAATAGGAGCGGTAGGGCGAGCGCACGTAAAGCCAGTTTTTTGAATCTTTCTGGGTTTCTCTTTGGGCATCTATCATTGCCTGCATATACGGCCATACGTTTTTATCAATCTGCTTTAACATACCGTTTATATATTTGGTGGGAATTTCGGTGAGGTTGCCCTCGTAATCGTAATTTTCTGGCAGGGGGTTTTGCGCGTTAACAAGCAAAAGCTGTTCATAATTCGCGTCAAGCCCGTTAGGTCCTGTCGCGGGGTAGCTCGGCGTGGGGTCTTCGCTCGATACGTCCGACACCGATTCACTTACGGTGCTGCTGCCCTGCGAAACATCTGAGCTGCCGCCCTTTTTGCCGCCGAACGCCGCCTTTAAAACAAATATTATAAGAAGTACAAGCAAAGCCAGTACGCAAAGGCACACTCCGATAAAAATTCTTCGCTTTACTATAGCCTTATGTCTTTCTGCTCTTGTCATTTTTTTAATACTCTCCTTATTCGTCAAGCTTTAAAACCGCCATAAACGCCTCTTGCGGAACTTCAACCGAGCCTAAGCGGCGCATACGCTTTTTACCCTCTTTCTGCTTTTCAAGCAGCTTTTTCTTTCGGGTTATATCGCCGCCGTAGCACTTGGCAAGAACGTCTTTGCGCATGGCTTTGATCGTTTCTCTCGCTATGACCTTGCTGCCTATAGCTATCTGGACGGGAATCTCAAACATCTGTCTCGGGATGTTATCCTTGAGCTTTTCGGCTATCTTTCTCGCTCGGCTCATCGCCTTTTCGCGGTGGATTATGAAGCTCAATGCGTCGATAACGTCGCCGTTGAGAAGAACGTCGAGCTTGACAAGATCCGAGCGGACATATTCGCTTATCTCATAGTCGAACGAAGCGTAACCTCTTGTTCTTGACTTGAGAACGTCGAAGAAATCATAGATAATCTCATTGAGCGGAAGCTCATAATGTATATCGACTCTGTCGGCGGAAAGATACTGCATATCCTTGAAAATTCCGCGCCTGTCCTGACAGAGATCCATTATCGCTCCGACATATTCGCTCGGCGAATAGACATGGGCGTTAGCCATCGGCTCTTCGCAGTAGTCTATATGCGCTGGGTCGGGATAATGGGTCGGGTTATCTATTTCGAGAACCGTTCCGTCGGTCATGTGAACTTTATATATAACGCTCGGTATCGTCGTAACGAGATCGAGATTATATTCTCTTTCAAGTCTTTCCTGAATTATTTCAAGGTGAAGAAGTCCCAAGAAGCCGCATCTGAAACCGAAGCCCAACGCGCCCGATGTTTCTGGCTCATATGAAAGGGCGGCGTCGTTAAGCTGGAGTTTTTCCAGCGCGTCTCTCAAGTTTTCATAGTCCGCTCCGTCGGCAGGATAAACGCCGCAGAAAACCATGGGGTTGACCTTTCGGTATCCCGGCAGTGCCTCCGTAGCGGGTCTTTCGGTCTTGGTGACGGTGTCGCCGACCTTAGCGTCTCTGACAGTCTTTATCGAAGCGGTTATATAGCCGACCTCGCCTGCTCTGAGTTCTTCGCAGGGTTCAAGAGATGTTGCTCTCATATAACCGACCTCGACGACGGTGAACTCGGCGCCGGTCGCCATCATTCTCATCGTCTCGCCTGCTTTCAGCGTACCTTCTTTGACTCTGACATAGACGATAACGCCTCTGTAGCTGTCGTAGACGGAATCGAATATCAGCGCTCTCAGCGGTGCGTCGTCGTTTGCGACGGGCGCAGGAATGTCGGAGACTATCTTCTCAAGCACCTGCTCCATGTTTTCGCCCGTTTTCGCCGAAACTCTCGGAGCCTGCGAGCAGTCAAGTCCGATATCGTCCTCAACCTCGGCGCATACCCTGTCGGGATCGGCGGCAGGGAGGTCTATCTTGTTGATGACAGGCACAAGCTCGAGATCGTGGTCAAGCGCGAGGTATGTGTTGGCGAGCGTCTGAGCCTCAACGCCCTGCGACGCGTCGACAACAAGAAGCGCGCCCTCGCACGCCGCAAGCGAACGGGAAACCTCATAGTTGAAGTCGACATGGCCCGGGGTGTCGATAAGGTTAAGCTCATAATCCTTGCCGTCTTTCGCCTTATAGTCGAGCTTGACAGCGTGAGCCTTGATCGTGATTCCCCTCTCGCGTTCAAGCTCCATGTCGTCTAAAAGCTGAGCCGTCATGTCTCGCTTGGCGACGGAGCCTGTCAGCTCAAGAAGCCTGTCGGCGATGGTGCTTTTGCCGTGGTCTATATGGGCTATGATTGAGAAGTTTCTGATATTTTCCTTTGGTACTGCCAAATTTCATCACCTGTTCTGATTATTTTAAAAGCGCCTCGCACGCCGCAAGTTTTACGCAGACGCATAAAAGCTCGGTCGCCGTCAGAAGCTCGCTGACGGGCGGAAGCGACGGTGCGATTCTGATGTTTTTATCCTCGGGGTCCTTGCCGTAGGGGAAGGTCGCGCCGACAGTTGTCAGCACTACGCCTGCCTGCTTGCAGAGTTCGCCGACCCTGCGAGCCGTTCCGGGCATGACGTCGAGCGAGATGAAATATCCGCCGTTGGGCTTATGCCACGAAGCCACGCCGAGCGGCGCAAGCTCTTTTTCGAACGCGTCGCATACAGCGTCGAACTTGGGTGCTAAAAGCTCTTTGTGTTTTTTCATGTACGCGATGACGTTTTCTGCTTTGCCGTCAAAATATTTCACGTGGCGAAGCTGATTGAGCTTGTCCTGGCTGATGGTCTGATAGTTCATTCTCTTTTGAATCTCGGCGACATTGTTATCGCTCGCCGCAAGAGCCGAAACGCCTGCGCCGGGGAATGTTATCTTCGAAGTCGAGCAGAACTCGATGACCATATCTTCGTTGCCGTATTTCTTAAGCTCGTCAAATATATTGAGAAGCTTGTCGGGCGTGTCAGTAAGATTGTGAATGCAGTATGCGTTGTCCCATATGATGCGGAAGTCCTTGGCGGCAGGCTTCATTTTCGCTATGCGTCTGACCGTTTCGTCGGAATATGTCGTACCCATGGGATTTGAATACTTCGGAACGCAGAACATGCCCTTGACCTTTTCGTCCTTGATGAGTTCCTCTATCATATCCATGTCGGGGCCTTCCTCGCTCATGGGTACGTTTATCATCTCGATGCCGTAATACTCACAGATTCCGAAGTGTCTGTCATATCCCGGAACGGGGCAAAGGAATTTCACTTTGCCCTGCTTTATCCAAGGTTCACAGCCGCCTATACCGCTTATCATACACTGAGTGATGAAATCAAACATCAGCGTAAGGCTCGCCGTACCGCCTATTATGATATTCTTCTCTTCGACATCAAGAATATCGGCGAAGAGTTTGCGGCATTCAGGGATACCCAAAAGTATTCCGTAGTTTCTGTAGTCGAACGACAGGTTGAGTTTTTGGTACTCCTCGCTTGTCAGCGTATCAAGAAGTCCGTTTGACAGGTCGAGCTGGATTTTCGACGGCTTGCCTCTTGACATATCAAGCTTTAAGTCTCTCGATTTGAATTCGGCGTATTTGCTTTCAAGCTCCGATTTGAGCGAAAGCAGTTCTTCTCTCGTCATTTCCGATATTTTCTTCATAATTCACCTCAGATAATAAATAAAGCAGCACAGCACACTAATACAAAGCCACTGAATATGAGACAATTAGTAAAACGTATAGGAAATAAGTCTTCTTCTATAATAAATGTATCACAAGATGTAGGATCATAGTCTATTGTGACGTTCTTATTGTTTTTAAAATATTTCATCTGGAAGTATGTGATAGAAGGTTTTCTTTCAATAAACTTCCCTTCCGCATAATATTGAACAGTCATTGTATAGATAAAAGTTTCAGCTTGTTTAATATCTATAATTTTTCCTGACGTCTGTAAAGAACAACGGGTCGCTTTAAGTCGATATTGAAAACGGCTCACAAAACCTTTGACCATGATGACAACACCTAAAATACATATAAGTACAAGTAATAGTTTTTCCATAATGTCACCTAAAAAAATAATGACCTATAAGGCCATTAGATACGATAGTTACGAAATAAGTTCTCTTTTTTCACAAAGATATCTTTAAAGAATATAAGTGCCCATAGTCCTATTGCAGCATAAGCAAAGTACTGACTAACATAATA
>USMJ01000140.1 GCA_900555805.1 uncultured Oscillospiraceae bacterium
GGCTCGGTCGGTGCTTTTGCGGCTACGCCCCAAAGGTCGCCCCCGGCGACCCGCACCCCCGGCGAGCCTCCGAATTCCAAGAAAAGCCGTGAGTCCGTGCAGTGGGGAGCTTACTCGGGCATCCCGACGCCTGACGGCGCCGCGATACCTTCGCAAGCTCCGGCGGCACTCACCGCCCTGACGGGCGGTTACCGCGCCGCCGCTTCAACCAACTTCCGTTATAAAAAGGGCATCTTAACCACAATATAAACTCCCTTGTATAATTCATACAAAATTTTCAGATAACCTATTGACAAAACTGTACAAGAGTGTAAACTGAAATATATAAGATTATATCTCGTCAGGAGGGGTTCGGTATGATGTCTCTTATAAAGAGAGCGGTCGCGTTTGTTCTTGTTTTGGTTCTTGCGATGACTGCGTTTCAGACCGCGGCGTTCGCCTTGCAGGAAATGCCTGCGGCTAAACAAAACACCTGCATTTCGCCCGAATCCAAAACCCTGTCGTATGTTGTCGATGTCGCAGAAATCAAGGCGTACCTCACAAAAGAATTCGCCGAATGTAAAGCCGACATTGATATATCGAAATTCAGAATTCCGTATGCCTACGACTATATGTACGCGCTCAACCGATTGATGAGCTACGGAATGCCCGAAAGCTTCCACTTTGGCTCAGCGGTCTTTTGGGGCAACGGCGCCATCTTTACGAGAATTTCCGTCAAATACCGCAGCTTCGCCGACACAAAGGAAAAATTCGCTGCGGCGAATGCTGAATTCAGCAAGGCCGCCGATAAACTCTTGAGGGGAATCGAGAACGAACCGTCGCTGTCGCAGGCGGAAAAAGCGTTGCTCCTGCATGACAGACTGGCTGTCCATAACGAGTATGATACCTGCGAAGACAGGGGAGAGACCCCGGCGCAAAGCTCATATTCGGCTTTCGGCGCGCTTGTCAAGAGAAAATCGGTCTGCCAAGGATATGCGCTGGCTTATATGTATCTGCTCGAAAGGGCGGGGATCGACAGCTATTATTGCAACTCATATTTCCTCGGGCACGCGTGGAATATCGTCTATATCGACGGCGAGGCGTATCATGTCGATGTCA
This sequence comes from uncultured Oscillospiraceae bacterium, assembly GCA_900555805.1. Taxonomy (GTDB): domain Bacteria; phylum Bacillota; class Clostridia; order Oscillospirales; family Acutalibacteraceae; genus UBA6857. Next base: position 1,099 of record USMJ01000140.1, read on the forward strand.
CATGGGATGACCCGGTACCGAATATCTTGGGCTATGTCAGTCATAATTATTTCCTGAGGAGCAGTTCTGACATCGTCAAAGAGTGGCAGACGATGTTGGGCGTTGATTTCGACAACACGCCGAACAGCGCAAAGTATGACAACTATTATTGGCGAAGCTCAAAAGCCGAATTTCAATTTGTAGATAAAAAGCTATACTATTTCGATAATATCAAGAGAACGCTGAACACTGTCAAGGACGGAAAGCCGGTTATTCTCCTTGAAAATACCGGCGATTTCAATACGCGCCTTTCAAACGACGGAAATTCTGTTCTGATCTCGGCACAGAAGTCAATATTTAAATTCGACATCGCCAAAAACAAAAAGTCGGTATACTATGTTCCGCTGATTCCGCTCATGGTTTCTTATCAGATCGTGGGCTTCGAATATTCGCCGGAGACCGTTACTTGCCACATCATAACCGACGCAGGCATGTATAAGACCGTGAAATTTGCGGACGGAACTAAGTCGGTCGAGCTAGGGGCGTTCGCCGAAACGGGCGATCTGTTGAGCATTGAGCTGCCCAAGAGCGTCGAGAATATCGGCGAAGACGCGTTCTGCGGCTTCAAAAAGAGCGAGAATAACAATATCACTGTCGCCCCGACGATATACGGATATTCCGATTCCGCAGCCGAAAAATACGCTAAAGATAACGATTTGAAATTTACATATTTAGACAAAAAGGCAACGCACACCCACGCGTACACCGTGAAAATGACGGTCGCCCCGACCTGCGTTTCGCTCGGTGAAAACCTGTTCACCTGCGAATGCGGCGATAAATACACTGAGAAAATCCCTGTTATAGCCCACCGCATCGTCACCGACGCCGCCGTAAAGGCGACCTGCACCAAGGACGGCAGGACCGAGGGCAAGCATTGCTCGGTCTGCGGCGAGGTCACGGTCGCTCAAAAGACTGTCAAAGCCACAGGTCATAGGTACGGGTCAGCGACTGCTTCGGCAAGTTTCACAAGCGGCGGCAAGACCGTTACGAAATGCACAGTCTGTCAGGCGGCCAAGTCAAGCGTGGCAATACCGAAAGTCAAGACGGTCACGCTTTCAAAGACAAAGTTCGTCTATAACGGAAAAACGCAGAGACCGTCCGTCACAGTGAAGGATAGCAAGGAAAAGATCCTCAAAAACGGAACGGACTATACCGTGAAATATTCGGGCGGAAAAGGTGTCGGTCAGCATACCGTCACCGTCACGCTCAAGGGCAAGTATAAATGCACAAAAACTCTGACATACAAAATTATCCCTAAGGGAACAAGAATATCAAAGCTCACTGCAGGCAAAAAGCAGTTCACGGCAAAGTGGAAGAAACAAACGGCGCAGACAACGGGCTACGAGCTGCAATACAGCACTTCATCGAGCATGAAGAACGCAAAAACCGTGACAGTCACGAAAAATTCAGCTTCATCGTCAACCGTGAAAAAGCTGAAAAGCGGAAAGAAATACTATGTGAGAATAAGAGCATATAAGACCGTGAAAGTGAACGGAAAGAATGTGAAATTCTATTCATCATGGTCGAACGTAAAGAGCGTAAGAACAAAATAAAACACAAGCAAAAAGCTCCGACAAAGCCCGAAGCAGGGCAGTGTCGGAGCTTTTGTTTACCCATACGGAAAAATAAAATCACTTATAGACATCGACAAATACGAATTACATATGATAATATAAAATTGCAAAATAAATTTTGGATGTGATTCCGATGGTCATATTATAATGCCGACAGCGCATTACACAATATCTACCGATAAAAATATTAAGTACGGATGGTATGTATCTATGACAAATAAACAGCTTGGAATAATAATTCTAATGATCACAACTTTGATTGCGGCATGTGCTTTGATACCGATAACATTGAGCGCATCGGGCGGCGTTGCTGTCTGGTTGAGTTGTGTTTTTGAGACTGTATCTTTCGCTGTTCCGACAGCGTGGTTTGTGACAGGCATAGTTTTAGTCGCGAAGAAGTAATAAAGTGAATAAATGATAAAGCAGCACCCCCAAACTTCGGGGGTGCTGCTTTATGCATAGGTTATCTCCTCAACTCCACAAGAAACTCCGTTGTTCCGTCTTCGAATTCTTTCTTTCCGGTCGGAAGAAATCCGTGTTTGTTGTAGAATTTTATCGCGCGCGTGTTCTTTTCGAGCGCCCAAACGAGGTTTGCGCCGAAGTTTTCAACGGCGAACTCTATCAGCCTGTGACCGACGCCGCTGCCCTGAAAACACGGATCGACATACATCTTGCGTATCTCCGTGCCGTCCGCCTGCAAAAATCCTCTCACGATTCCGTCGTCGTAGACGAATATGCTGTCAAGTATTTCTTTGCGTCCAAAATAGTTGTCGATAAGCGAAACCACCTGCAGCTCTCCGAAAGAATAGCCCTCGTCTTTAAAGATAGGGAAGTAGTTTATTCTGTTGTTGAAAACAAAGATTTCGGCTATTCTCGATAAATCCTTTGATTGAGCTTTTCTGATGTTCATTTTTCCCTCCGTTTCTTGTCGGCATACCATGCCGTTTCAGAACCAACTCGCAACGATAATACAAAAATACGACAGCGGAAACGCCGATATCGCGATTCCTGCCGCGAGAATTATCCACAGCAAAGCTTTTATCCATAGCTTTGCGGCTTTTCCCGTTCTGATTCTGTACACCCGACAGGCGATAAGTCCGACTATCGCTATGAAACCGATATTTGCCCCTATCATAAGAATGACAAAGAACGCAAAAACTCCGGCTAAAGCGGACATATGTATCGACCTCCGAATGTGGATTTTTCTGAAAATGGGCAATCCCGCAAGGGGACTGCCCGTCAAGTTTATGTTTTCAATCGGCGAACCGATGTCTTAATACAGCTTAGCGCCTGCCGGAATGTGATCGTCGACCATGAGCAGGTTGAGCTTTTCTTCGCCGTCCTCGCTGTGAACTGCCGAAAGCAGCATGCCGCAGGAGTCGATGCCCATCATCGCTCTCGGCGGAAGATTAACGATAGCGATGCAGGTCTTGCCGATAAGCTCTTCGGGCTCGTAGTATGCGTGAATACCGCTTAATATCGTGCGGTCTGTTCCCGTTCCGTCGTCGAGAGTGAACTGAAGAAGCTTCTTCGACTTCTTGACGGCTACGCAGTCTTTGACCTTAACGGCTCTGAAATCCGACTTTGAGAATGTCTCGAAGTCTACGAAATCCTTGAACAGCGGCTCGATCTCTACCTTTGAGAAGTCGATGACTTCTTCCTTGATTTCCTCTGAATTTTCCGTACTGTCGGTCTGCTTCTCGGTCTGAGTTTTTGAAGCTCCG
>USMJ01000141.1 GCA_900555805.1 uncultured Oscillospiraceae bacterium
TGCGGCGGTGCCGTTTCGCCTTCGGCGAAACATTTTGCCCCCGCGGCGAGCACAGACTCGCCCGAGAGATCAAATCCGGACGGCGAAGCCGAGCGCCGAACCGTGAAACGGTTCGGCGCTCGGCAAAAGAAAGGGAATTCATATATTATCAGTCGTCATAATCCTTATCGAACTCGATTATCGCGCCCGTTTTAGCGTTGATTGAGTATTCATACTCCCAATTGCCCTTCTTGAATTCAACTTCGTATTCATAGATTCCGTCGTCTTTTTCGAGCTTGATCTTCTCGATAACAACCTCGCTTGCTTTGAGACCGGCATGGTTCAGCGCAATTGATTTCGCCTTGTCAACGCTGATGAGAGCCGATGTCGCGCTTTCGGTCTTCTTCGTTGTCGGAACTTCGTCCGCTCTTTCGACGCTCTTTTCGAGAACTTTGCCGCTCTTAGCATCTATGGTATATTCATACTCTTTTCCGCCCGATATGAATTCTATCTCGTATTCATACCTGCCGTCGTCCTTGTCGAGCTTGCCTTTGATGAACTTTGCATCCGAGCTGTCGATTTTCGCGTTTTTGAGCGCTATGCTCTTGGCTTTGGCGAGAGATATGAGCTTTGAGCCGTTCTCGCTCGCTGCTGCTGTCGGCTTCGTTGTCGGCTCGTTGACCGTCTCGACGTCCCTTTCGAGAATCTTTCCGCTCTTAGCGTCTATGGTGTATTCATACTCTTTTCCGCCCGAAATGAATTCTATTTCGTATTCATATCTGCCGTCGTCTTTGTCGAGTTTGCCCTTGACGAACTTCGCGTCCGAGCTGTCGATTTTCGCGTTTTTAAGCGCTATGCTCTTGGCTTTGGCGAGAGAGATCATCTGCGCCGCGCTGCCCTGTGTGCTGTTTTGCGTGCTTTCTTTTGTTGTACTCTCGGCTTTTGCTGTCGTCTCGGTTTTGCCGTCCGTCTCGTTCTTGACGTCGCGGTCGATTATCTCGCCGCTCTTTGCGTCGATCGTATAGTCATACTCTTTTCCGCCGCAGTCGAAATCGACGTCGAAAACATATCTGCCCTTCTCCTTGTCGAATTCCGAACTGCTTTTTATAACGCTCTCTCTGCTTATACCTGCGTCGCTTAAAGCAATTTCCAAAGCCTTTTCTGAGCCTACCGATTTCTTCTCGGCTACCGTCGCCGATGAGAAAACAGCTCCCGTTGTGATTATTGTTGCCGCCGCTGCGGCGCATATAGCGATTATTGCCTTTTTCATGATCGTGTCTCCTTGTATTATAGATTACGGTCTGAACGCTTACGGCGAGCCGGCCTTGCCGTATAGTGATTTCTCTTACCGTGACCTTATAATATAATGCGAAGGTTAAGGGAAAATTAGAATGTCAGATTTTTTTGAAAATTATTTCAAATTTACTTCCGACGCCTAATTCGCTGTAAACCGATATCTCCGCCGAGTGTATTTCGGCGATCTCTCTGACGAACGAAAGTCCGAGACCCGTTCCGCCGGAGCTTCTTGACGCATCACCTCTGTAAAAGCGATCCCATATTTTTCCGATATCGTTTTCGGATATGCCTATGCCGTCGTCCTCGACCGAGAGCCTTGCGCTGTCGTTTTCGCTTCGAAGCGTGACTTCGATATTTCCGCCTGCTTTCCCGTACCTATAAGCGTTGGATATGAGATTAACCGTCATTCTCGTCAGAAGCTCGAAGTTTCCGTTTATTATTATTCCCGGTTCGACCTCAAATTTGAGCGTTATATTATTCTCGCCTATCAGCGCCATGTCCTCACACACCGCCGAAACGCATTCGGACAGGTTCAGCGGCTCGAGTTTTATCGCTTCCGCTCCCCTTTCGAGCCTCGCGAAAGCGAGCATATCGTTTATCAGCCCCGACATTTTTCGGCTTTGGCGCTCTATAAGTTCGAGCGCCTCTTTATATTCTTCTTCCGATTGTTCGCCCTCAAGCGAAAGCTGACACTGGGAATATATGACGGATATCGGCGTTCTGAGTTCATGGGAGATATCCGCCGTCAGCTGTTGTTCTTTTTTGAATGAGTTTTCCAGCCGCTCGAACATGGCGTTGAACGAATCGGCTATCGAGTGAATTTCGTCGCTTCCCTCGCCGATGTCTATTCTCTTTGAAAGGTCGTTGCCCTCGCTTATGCTTTCAGCCGCCGAGTTTATGTCGAGAACGGGCTTGAGCGCTTTTTTTGATATGAGATATCCGCCGACTATCGCGAACAGGATCAGCACGGGTATGAGCAGCAATATCATTTTCACGATGAAGTTGACCTGAGAAATGCTGAACTCGGACGGAACCGTTCCTCTCAGCCAAAGCTCTTCACAGCCGTCCATGGTTAATTTTCTGTCGTACACAAAGTACCTGCCCGACGAAGTTTTAACCGTTCGCACCGACTTATCCTGAAACGGCAGGTTTTCCCCCGAAGAAAACAAAGTGCTGTCGCCGTATATAAGTCCGTCCTTATCATAAAGCGAAGTGACGATTCCGTTGACATTTCGGACGAAGTCGTCGTCTATCTCAAGAAAGCCGTCGCCGTATTCAAGATACATATCGTAAGGGTCGTCGAATTCGAGGCTGTCATATTCGTCATAATATTCGACCTCGTCGCGGTTCTGTTCGACCGTTTCTGACAGGTTATCCCGAACGCCTTTCTGGACGACCGAGCGGCTTATCATCAAGGTCGCGAAAACGGCGACGCCAGAAATCAATATCACGGCGAACGAAAACCAAAGCGTTATTCTCGCTTTCAAAGAATGCTTCTTCATTTTTCCTCCCTGATAACATATCCGCTGCCCCTAACGGTATGGATAAGTTTTTTATCAAATCCGCTGTCTATCTTTCTTCTCAGATAGCTGATATAAACGTCAATGACATTCGTTCCGCCGTCGTAGTCGAAGTTCCAGATATGATTTTCGATTTTTTCTCTTGACAGAACAACGCCCTTGTTTCTGATCATATACTCCAAAATCGAATACTCTCTTGCGGAAAGTTCGATATTTTTCCCTGCGCGTACGACCCGCTTTGCGGCTGTATCGACGGAGAGATCGCCCACGGTGAATATGTTCGATTGGGAGTTTCCGCTTTTTCTGAGCATGGCTCTTATTCTCGCCGAAAGCTCGTCAAACGAGAACGGCTTAACAAGATAATCGCTCGCCCCCGAGTCAAGGCCTTTGACCCTGTCGCTGACGGCGTCCTTCGCCGTCAAGAGAAGAACGGGCGTTTCGTCTTTCTTGTCGCGAAGCTCCCGAAGCAAAGTCAGACCGTCCTTTTTCGGCATCATTATGTCGAGAATTATCCCGTCATATTCAGCGACGGACAGGCAGTCCTCCGCTTCCTCGCCGTCGAAACAGCTATCCACGCTGTAGCCGTCAGACGTCAGCTTCTTCGATATTATCTTATTGAGATCTTTTTCGTCCTCAACAACAAGCAGTCTCATTTTTCAAACCCTCTTTCGCATAAAGTCAAATTCCGAGCTGAAAATTCGGATAAGCAGTCATTCACCCGTACCTTAAGCATTTGATGTGTATATTATATCAACTCGGAGTATAGTTGTCAAAACAAATCAAAAGGCTGTAATTGCTTACAGCCTCAATTTCGGTTTCGCCCGATTTACTTGAAGAAGTTCTTAAGCAGGGCGATCATCTTCGTTATCCACTCGATGAAGAAGATGTCGGAGAAAGCGAACTCTCTGTCTTTTTCCGCCTTGATGATTCTTCCGGTCACGGCGTCGATCTCGTAGTCATAATCGAACTTACCTGAGTGGAACTCGACCTCGTATTCGGCTCTGCCGTCGTCGAAATCGAACTTGACCTTAAGTCTTCTTGCGTCGGATTCTTTCACGCCTGCGTCGTTCAGGGCGATCTCCTTAGCCTTCGCTTCGCCGATATAGGCCGCGTCGGGATCGGGAACGTTCGGGCCGAAGACGTCTTTTTCAGCCTTGATGATAACGCCTGTCTTTGCGTTGATCTCGTAGTCATACTCGCATCTGTCGAAGTAGAACTCAACATCGTAGACCGCTATGCCGTCGTCATAGTCGAACTTACAGGTCAGGAACTTCGCGTCGCTTTTGGCTACGCCCGCGTTTGAAAGTGCGATCTCTTTGGCTTTAGCTTCGCCGATATATCCTACAGCCGCGGAAGCCGCTGTTGCGCCGACGCTCAGGCAAAGGACCAGAGCAAGAACCAAGCATACGATTTTTTTCATTGTTTTCATGTTTAAACCCTCTCAATCTGTTTTTTCTGATTTGCTTCAGTGACCACAGTATATATGGGAAAAATTAAAGGAACATTAGAGGAAGAAAAAATTTGGAAATTTTTTCTTCCTCGGGCGGGGCGTGGGCAGACCGTATGCTTAAGGCAGGTCAGTGCTCGGCGCGGGGGCAAAATCTTCTGCGCGAAGCGCAGAA
>USMJ01000142.1 GCA_900555805.1 uncultured Oscillospiraceae bacterium
ATCAATACTTGTTATGCACTCTCTCCGCGAAGCAGACGAGATCCTTGATCTCAAGAACAGTTCCGTCGTCGAGTATAGCCTTGCCGCTCATTTTGCCGAACACCTGATGCTGGTCGGTGACGATAGCCTTGACGTCGATCTTGGCGCAGCGGTCGATTATCGGAACAAAGTCCATTTCGAACCTTCCGTCGGATGAGGTGAACGTCCACGGCTTTGTGTAGCTGTCGTGCGGAATGTTAAATGTTATATCGTCGAGCTTATGAGCCACGCCGTCATAGAAAAGTATGTTCTCCGACGCGCTTGATCTGTCGCTGAAGCCGTAGCCTATGTTGAAGCCGAACGGCTTTCCGTTGACGACGCCGTTGCCGCTGCCCCAGTTCCATGTGTTGTCGTATGTCCATACGCCTCTGCCCCAGTCGAGAGTGCCGAAGTCGGTCTCGGGGTTGAAGTTATATTCTTTTCCGCCGTATATGACCTTACCGCTTGCTCTCATGCAGTTGATCTTCTGATTGTAGTAGAAGCACTTCGGGTTCTCTTTCCACGGCGTAGCGATAACCATGGTGTCCATGGGCGGCTGTTCGAGAACTATGTCGCAGAACAGATCCTTGTCGCCGTCGAACTTCTTGAAGTCGCATTTGAGGTGCCTCTTTCCGCTCGTGATGACGAATTCCATGTCAAGTCTGCCCTTTTTGTGATAGACCGTGTTGCCGTATGACGAGTCGGCCGGGAGCTTGAGCTTGCCCATCGGGAACGGATCGAGAATAGTCTCGGTGTGTTCGCAGGGGACGGTGAAATCGAGGAACGAAGCGCTCTGAAGACCGATATAGCCGTCGTCCGAAATTGTGAAAGCGACCGCGAATTCATTCGAAAGAACAAGATAGTAGTCCCACTCCTTGATTCTGAATTTCGGCATCTTGATATCGTTTCTGTCGTACTTCTGAATAAGCGTTTTTGACCAGCCGGGTTCGATAAGGCATCCGTTTGCGTCAAGCAGTTTGTGGGCTGTTGTTACTTCATGATTTCTCATATTTTTACCTCCGATAAGTTATACTGCCATTATACACTAAAGAAACGGCGAAATAAAGACCTTTTTCGGATTTTATACGATCGGGCGAATTTCGGTTTACCCCTTGTTGAAAGCCGCTTTTCGTTATATAATGAAAGCGAAATTATTTTTTAAGGGGTACGCAATGAGTAACATCGAGAGGGAAAAGAAAACGGGCGCCGGAAACGGCTGTGCTTTATATAAAAAATGCGGCGGCTGTCAGCTCCAGAACATGACGTATGAGGAGCAGCTGAGTTTTAAGCAGGCGAAAGCCATAAAGCTCTTGGGAAGATACTGCCATGTCGAAGAAATAATCGGAATGGAGAACCCGACCCACTACCGAAACAAGGTGCAGGCCGCGTTCGGCGTAACAAGGGGCGGCAAGATCATATCCGGCGTGTACCAGGCGGCAAGCCACAGGATAGTCTGTGTCGACAACTGTCGCCTTGAGGATAAGAAGGCGGACAAAATAATAGTGTCGATAAGAAAAATGCTCCCCGAGTTCAAGATCCTGCCCTATAACGAGGACAGCGGCAAGGGCTTTTTGCGCCACGTTTTGGTCAAGCGCAGCTTCTCGACGGGCGAAATAATGGTCGTCCTGGTCACGGCGTCGCCGATATTCAAGGGCCGCGATCACTTCGTTTCAGCGCTGTTGAAACGCCACCCCGAAATAACGACCGTCATTCAGAACATCAATCCCTCAAAGACGAGCATGGTGCTCGGCGACAGCGAAAAGGTGCTTTACGGAGACGGCTATATAACGGACATTCTCTGCTCCTGCAAGTTCAGAATTTCGGCGAAGTCGTTCTATCAGATAAACCCGACCCAGACCGAAAAGCTCTATAATATTGCTATTGGGTACGCCGGGCTGAGCGGAAAAGAGACAGTTGTCGACGCTTATTGCGGAACAGGAACGATAGGTATAGTCGCCTCAAAGCACGCAGGCAGCGTCGTCGGCGTCGAACTTAACCGCGACGCGGTTCACGACGCGATAGTCAACGCCAGGCTAAACAAGGTCAAGAACATATATTTCCACTGCGCAGACGCAGGAAAATTCATGGTCGAGGCGGCGAAGAACGGCGAAAAGGCGGACGTGGTCATAATGGATCCGCCGAGAGCGGGGAGCGATGTCAACTTCCTTTCAAGCGTAGTCACCCTGTCGCCGAAGAGGATAGTATACATCTCCTGCAACCCCGAAACACAGGCAAGGGATTTGGCTTATCTGACAAAGAACGGGTACGCGTGTAAGAAAATACAGCCGGTCGATATGTTCCCGCATACCGGGCATGTGGAGACGGTAGTGTTGATGACAAAAACGCAGAAACATTAACCGAAATCCGCCAAAAAGCAAACGAAGATGTAATTATGAAACATGATCATTTGATTCGAGAGCTTCGGCAAGACGAAATCGAAAAAACATTATCCTTAGTATGGAAAGTTTTTCAGAAATATGAAGTACCCGACTATACAAAAGAGGGAACGGAAGAGTTCTACAAAAGTATTCACGATGAAAGCTATTTATCCGAGCTTTGCTGTTACGGCGCGTTTATTCATGACGAATTAGTCGGAGTTATCGCAACAAGAAACAGCGGGTCGCATATCGCGTTATTCTTTGCGGACGGGAAAATATCACAGGCAAGGTATCGGAAGACAGCTGTTCCAAACCGCGCAAAGAGCGAACGATTCAGACAGAATAACAGTGAATTCATCGCCGTATGCCGTTCCTGTATATCATAAGTTGGGTTTCAAAGACACGGATACCGAACAGACAGTAAACGGTCTGAGATTCACTCCAATGGAGCTTAAGTGACATAGGAACGCACCTTGTGCGAATATATTTCCTTGATAATGAAATCGGCAAAGAAACGCCGCGATTATCCAAAAATAAACCAACCGCAGTCCGAGCGAAACGCTCAAAGACTGCGGTTTTAAATACCGACCGAAATTTTCCCTTTTCATACTCACTCCCCCGTACCTAAAAGCCAAACGAGATATCAGTCACACTTCAAATTTTTGTTGCACATTTCCTAAATTTAGCTTTACTGCCGCCGATATTTATGTTATAATTAACGAATCGTGTAAAAACTTTTTAAAGGGTGATATTATGAAATACGTTTGGTTGGTGCTGCTTGCAATCGTGAGCGTCATTCATCTGATCGACAGATACCATGACGACACGAAAAAGGGCGCAAGAACAAAGGGCTTCCTCCTGCCGCTGATACTTTTGTATTACATAGCGTCGGTGGAGAGCTATTCGTGGCTGTTGATTTTTGCGCTGATAACGAGCTGGCTCGGCGATGTCCTGCTCATTCCGCAGAGCAACAAGTGGTTCGCCGCAGGCGGAATCAGCTTCCTCATATCTCACTTTCTGTTCATATTCTGCTATGTGGGAAGAATAGCCTTCGACAAAGTCATCTGGTATATCGTCGTTCCCGTGGCGGCTGTCTATTTCACAATAGCGGCGCTGATCATCAAGAGCATAATCGGCAACATTCCGAAGATGATGAAAGTCCCGATGTTCGGCTATCTTATCGGAAACAGCCTGATGAACATTTTCGCGCTGATGCAGCTGATATCGAACCCCTGCGCCGGAAGCGCGGTGGCATATGTTGGCGCTATACTGTTCTTCATCTCGGACTGTTCGCTTTTCCTTGTCAAATATCACAAGAACGAAAAGCTCATTTTCAAGAAGCATTTCACCGTCATGCTGACATACATTTTAGGCGAACTGCTCATAACTCAGGGCATTATAATGCTGACAAACATCTAAAAATTACATAAGGAGTTTTAATATGAAGTACTATTTTATTGTCAATCCGAGAGCAGGCGAGGGAAAGAGCGAAGAAATCATCAGAACGGCCATATCCAAACTCCCTCAAAAGGACGATTGCGAGGTCTATGTGACAAAGAGCGTGAATGACGCTACCGTTTTTGTACGGGAAAGTTGTATGCGTCACGAGGGCGAACAGCTCAGATTTATAGCCTGCGGAGGAGACGGAACTATCAATGAGGTATTCAACGGCGCTGTCGGGCATGAAAATGTCAGCGTTTCCTGTTATCCCTGCGGAAGCGGAAACGACTTTGTTAAGGCTTTCGGCGGCGCTGAGGTTTTCTCCGATATCGGAAAGATAGTCGAAGCGAAAGACAGAAAGCTCGATCTTCTCAAGGTCGGCGACAGATATTCGAACAATGTCGTCAACTTCGGCTTTGACACGACCGTAGCCATAACCATAAACAAAGAGAGAGAAAAGACAGGCCACGGCAACAAAAACGCCTACACAAAGGGCGTTGTCGCCGCTTTGATCAAGAGCATGAAGAACACCTGCACTGTAATAGCGGACGGCG
>USMJ01000143.1 GCA_900555805.1 uncultured Oscillospiraceae bacterium
GCGGCGGTGAAGTCGTTTCAGTTACTTCCGACGGACCGTGCGCCGATAATCTTTGGTGGACTTTATATTCCGACGGTACGCTCGAAATCAGCGGTAACGGCGAAATGAAGTTCATAGACGAGATTCCGTGGAACAATTACATTTATAATATCAGGAAAGTCATAATCAGAGACGGAGTTAAGAATATTGCCGAAACTGCTTTTTCTAATTGTTATAATCTTAAGCAGGCTATTCTGTCTTCAACTGTGAAAAGCGTCGGTAGCAATGCGTTCAATTCCTGCCCGAAGCTTGAAGAGGCTGTTATTCCAGAAGGCGTTAATGAAATCGGATCAATGGCTTTTGCTATGTGCAGTTCTCTTAAAGCGGTCAACCTGCCGTCGACAGTTATGAGCATCGGAGAAAATGTGTTCTTCCTGTGTTCGGGTCTGACAGAGATAAATGTTGCGGATAAAAATGCAAATTATGCTTCGGTCGGCGGAGTTCTGTTCAACAAGGACATGGATACGCTTATAAGATATCCTTCGAGTAAGCCCGAAAATGAATACGAAATTCCGAACGGCGTCAAACATATAGCCAAATTCTCATTCAACAGTCTGGAGAATATGACAAAGGTCGTTATTCCGGAAAGCGTGGAAACGATTGAAGAAAGCACGTTCGAAGTCAGCGACTCTCTTGAAACCGTTGAAATCAAAAACGGACTTAAGACAATAGAACGTTCGGCTTTCAATTCCTGCGGCAATTTGAAGAAAATCAACATTCCCGCGAGTGTGGAATATATAAATCTTGAGTATACATTCAACAGCTGTTCGAATCTTAAGGAAATCGCCGTTGACGACGGCAACCTGTTTTACGCATCCATTGACGGCGTACTTTATAACAGGGAAAAGACCACGCTTCTGCAATTCCCGTATAACTACGGCGAGAGCTATGCGGTTCCCGACGGAACGGTAACTATAGCCGAAAACTCTTTCGCCGAAAGAAACAAGATAAAGTCGGTGACATTCCCGACGAGCCTGAGAACGATCGAAAGAACCGCTTTCGCGAATTGTTGGAATCTCAAGGAGATTGTCTTGCCCAATGGATTGGAATATCTCGGCGAAAACGCGTTCGTGAACTGTATCGGACTTCAGAGCGTAACCTTGCCCGAAAGCATGAAATATATCGAAAGCAGTGCGTTCGCGCAGTGCGAAAAGCTGGAGAAAGTTTACTGGAACTGTGAAGAATGCGAGATTTCCGGCTGGCCTCGGAATGATATATTCGGAAGCGTAACGGGAAGAATGTCGGGCTTCGGCATCGTGTTCGGCGACTCGGTCAAGACGGTTCCTGCCTGCTTCATGAATTCGGTGAACCTCAAGAGCGCCGCTTTCGGAAAGAGCATCAAGTCGATAGCGGACGGCGCATTTTCAAATTGTAAGAATCTGACCGATATATCGCTCCCGAACGGACTTTTGTCCGTCGGCGGTCAGGCGTTCGCCGACTGCGGACTCATGAGCGTCAGAATTCCCGAAACCGTGACGGAAATCGGAAATAACGCGTTCGGATACACATCCGATTACAGCGGAACTTACACAAGAATTGACGGCTTCAGGATATACGGCGTACCCGAAACGAGTGCTGAAACCTACGCCTCGGAAAACGGATTCGAGTTTGTCGATATCACGGCTCACGTTCACGCATATAGCTCTGAAGTCACCAAGGAACCGACTTGTACCGAAAAGGGAATAATGACATTCACCTGCGAATGCGGCGATGTTTATACAGAGGAAATCGAAACTCTCAAACACTTCTTCAGCGAAGAGTGGACGGTCGACAAACAGCCGACCTGCACGGAGAAAGGCTCAAAGTCTCATCGCTGTCTGAAATGCGGAGAAAAGTCGGATATAACCGAAATCGCGCCCGAGGGTCATACAGAGGTCGCGGATCAGGCTGTCGCGCCGACATGTGAAAAATCGGGTCTCACGGCAGGAAAACACTGCTCGGTATGCAATGAAACGATCATAGCACAAACCGTTGTTCCTGCTCTCGGTCACAAGACTGTAGCTTTAAAAGCTGTCGCCGCAACCTGCACAAAGAGCGGCAAGGCGGCAGGCGAAAAGTGCTCTGTCTGCGGCAAGGTGATAAAACCGCAAACCGAGATAAAAGCCAAAGGACACAAATTTGCGTCTTCAACGGCGAAAGCGACTGTCGGCAAAGACGGCTCGGTCATAACAAAATGCACCGTCTGCGGCGCTGTCAAGTCAAAGACGGCGATAGCTTCAATAAAGACAGTCGCACTTTCGAAAACGAGCTTCACCTATAACGGCAAGGCGCAGAGACCGTCCGTCATTGTCAAAGACAGAAACGGCAAGATCTTAAGAAACGGCGTTGACTATACCGTGAAATATTCATCGGGCTGTAAGAATGTCGGAAGCTATACCGTGACCGTCACGTTCAAGGGTAGCTATTACGGTGCAAGAACGCTGACGTTCACGATAATCCCGAAAGGCACAAGCGTATCAAAGCTCACGGCAGGCAAAAAGCAGTTCACCGCCAAGTGGAGCAAGCAGACAACGCAGACCTCGGGCTACGAACTTCAGTACAGCACGAAGTCGAACATGAGCAGCGCCAAGACGGTTAATGTCGGAAAGAACAAGACGACATCGGCAACGGTCAAGAAGCTCAAAAAGGGTAAGAAATACTACGTTCGCATCAGAACGTACAAGACCGTCAAGATAAACGGAAAGAGCGTCAAGCTCTATTCAAGCTGGTCAAAAGTCAAGAGCATTAAGGTCAAATAAATTCAGAGGACGGGCGTATATGCCCGTCCTTTTTGTCAAAACGGTTGACATTATCGCCGAGTCGGGATAAAATACAACGGTAAATACCGATTTGGAGGAAGCCATGCTTAAACTTATAAAAAAAGACGGCAACGCCCGACGCTGTGAATTCACCACCGTTCACGGAACGGTTCAGACGCCCGCTTTTATGAACGTCGCCACCTGCGGCGCCATAAAGGGAGCTGTTTCCGCTCTCGATCTCAAGGAAATTCACTGTCAGGTTCAGCTTTGTAACACATATCATCTTCACCTGCGCCCGGGCGACGAAAATGTCAAGACCCTCGGCGGACTTCACAAATTCACCCGTTGGGACGGTCCGATCCTGACCGACAGCGGCGGATTTCAGGTCTTTTCGCTCGCTAAGCTCCGCAATATAAAAGAGGAGGGCGTCTATTTCTCGTCGCATATCGACGGAAGAAAAATATTCATGGGTCCAGAAGAAAGCATGCGTATTCAGTCAAACCTCGGTTCGACTATAGCTATGGCTTTCGATGAATGCGTCGAAAATCCCGCGAAGTACGAGTACGCAAAGCAATCGTGTGAGCGCACTACTCGCTGGCTGATTCGCTGCAAAGCGGAACATGACAGACTCAACAGTCTGCCCGATACGGTAAACCCGAATCAGTTTCTTTTCGGAATAAATCAGGGCTGTACCTTCGACGAGCTGCGAATTAAGCACATGAAAGATATTGCCGCGCTTGACCTAGACGGCTACGCTATAGGCTGGCTTGCCGTCGGCGAGCCTAAGGAGGATATGTATAGAATAATCTCCGCCGTCGAGCCGTATATGCCGGCGGACAAGCCCCGGTATCTGATGGGTGTGGGCACGCCCAGCAATATCATCGAGGGCGTGGCCCGGGGCGTGGACTTCTTCGACTGCGTGATGCCTGCCCGCAACGCCCGCCACGGCAAGCTGTTCACATGGCAGGGGACCATGAACATCAAAAACGCCCAGTACAAGCTGGACGACGGTCCTATCGATCCCCATTGTGACTGCCCGGTGTGCCGGAAGTTCAGCCGTGCCTATCTCCGCCATCTGTTCACGGCGCAGGAGATGCTGGGCATGCGTCTGGCGGTGATGCACAACCTGTATTTCTATAATAAGCTGACAGAGTGCATCCGCAATGCACTGGATGCCGATGAATTTGACGCCTTCCGGGCTGAGTACAGCCGCAAGCTGGCGGAAAAAGTGTAAAAAATCTTGGGAAGTGTTGCCAAAACCCTTGCCAAACGGACAAGTCTTTTGTATAATAAATAAGATATCTGTGAAAAGGAGTATCCCCTATGTTTGATCTGATCACTACGGCCTATGCCGAATCCGGTACCTCCACCGCTGCTGGCGGCGGTATGTCCTCCATCCTGATGATTGTCGTCATGCTGGCGATCTTCTACTTCCTGCTGATCCGCCCCGAGAACAAGCGGAAGAAGCAGGCCGAGGAGATGCGCAGTTCCCTGAAGAAGGGTGACTGGCTGACCACCATCGGCGGCGTGTATGGCCGTGTTGTCTCCATTACCGATCGTACCGTGGTCATCGAGACCAGCGAGGATCGCGTCCGC
>USMJ01000144.1 GCA_900555805.1 uncultured Oscillospiraceae bacterium
GGCGGGATTTTTGACATCGGCTTCGGCGTCGCAAACCTTTGCGACCATGCTGACAAACGCCGTGATGAAAACGTTCCCGAACGCCAACCAATCGGCTATAAGCGCCGTTTCGGTTATCGTCATCACGATCATCATGTCGTATTTCTCGCTGGTTCTCGGCGAACTTGCTCCTAAGCGTATGGCTATGCAGAAACCCGAAAAGATTTCGTTTGCCGTTGTCGGTCCGCTGCTTTTCTTCTCAAAGATAAGCAAGCCCTTTGTCAAGGTGCTGTCGTTTTCGACGAACGTCATAGTCAAGCTTTTCGGCTTCGACCCGAATATTGACGAAGAAAACGTAACCGAAGAAGAGATCAGAATGATGGTCGACGTCGGCGAAGAAAAAGGCGTTATCGAGAACATACAGAAAGAGATGATAAACAACATCTTCGAGTTCGACGATATCGACGTCGCCGATATAATGACCCACAGAACTGACATGATAGCCGTCGAGGATACCGATTCGCTGGAGACTGTTGTCAATGTTTCGATAAAATACGGCTACTCGCGAATACCCGTTTTCCATGAAGACCAGGATGATATTATCGGTATAATCTATATTAAGGATCTTCTCAAGTTCATTGACGAGGATCTGCCCGACGACAAAGGCCCTGCCGATATTATGCGTCCCGCTTATTATGTACCCACAACTAAGAGCTGCGGCGCACTTTTCACGGAAATGACCGAGAAGCGTACGCAATTTGCGGTTGTCGTTGACGAATACGGCGGAACAGCGGGCATAATAACACTTGAAGACCTCATAGAGTCCATCGTCGGAAATATTCAGGATGAATATGACCAGGAGGACGAAGAAATAGTCGAGGAGAACGAAAACACATTCACCGTCGACGGAACAATATCGATCGAAGAAGCGAACGAGCTTGTCGGCGAGAAGATCCCCGAGGGCGACTATGAAACTCTCGCCGGATTTATTATAAGCAAACTCGGCTACCTGCCGCAGGACGGAAAGCACGAAGAAGTCGATTTTGAAAACCTTCATTTCACGATTCTGAACGTCGAAGACAGACGAATCGGCAAGGTCAGAATCGTTATAACGCCCGTCGAAAAAGAAGAAAGCGAAGAGGAAGAATAATCAAATTTTTCGATAATTTTCACCGCTTTCTATTGCAGAAACGCCTATAATCGGTTATAATACCGAGTGGTATTTAAATCCAAAATATAATCTATCTTGAAAGGAAAAAACGGTTATGAACTACTCCAAAGAAGTGGAAAATATGTGTCTTGTTGCCAAGGGACCGAAGCATGGTCCGGCACCGATACCCGAAGAGGGCAAGTGGGTCAAGGCATACGAAATCAAAGACATCTCAGGCTTTTCACACGGCATCGGCTGGTGCGCTCCTCAGCAGGGCACCTGCAAGCTTTCTCTCAATGTCAAGAACGGTATCGTTGAGGAAGCTCTCGTTGAGACAATCGGTTGCTCGGGCATGACTCATTCGGCAGCTATGGCGGCTGAAATTCTTCCCGGCAAGACTCTCCTTGAGTGCCTTAACACAGACCTTGTCTGCGACGCTATCAACGTTGCTATGAGAGAGATCTTCTTACAGTTCGTTTACGGCAGAACACAGTCCGCTTTCTCCGAAGACGGTCTTGTTGTCGGCGCAGGTCTCGAAGACCTCGGCAAGGGACTTCGTTCTCAGGTCGGCACAATGTTCTCAACAAAGGCCAAGGGCGTTCGCTATATGGAGATGGCTGAAGGCTATGTCACAAGAATGGCTCTTGACGAAGATAACGAAGTTATCGGTTATGAGTTTGTCAAGCTCGGCAAGATGCTCGAGGATATCCGCCACGGCAAGTCGGCTGACGAAGCTCTCAAGGCAAACACGGGTCACTACGGTCGTTTCGAGAATGCTGCAAAGTATATCGATCCGCGTGAAGAATAAGACTATAAGGAGGACATTTAATCATGGCTAACAATGTTGTATTTGAAGGCAAAGAAAGAAGAATGGCCAAGATCGAGAAGTGTCTTGCTCAGTATGGTCTTGCAGACCTCGAGGCAGCTCGTGATCTTTGCTTATCAAAAGGTATAGACGTAGAAGCGATCGTTAAAGGCGTTCAGCCGATCGCATTCGATAACGCAGTTTGGGCGTACACCTTAGGCGTCGCCATCGCTCTTTCACAGGGCATCAAGAACGCGTCCGACGCAGCAGCCGAAATCGGCAAGGGCTTACAGGCATTCTGCGTTCCCGGTTCAGTCGCTGAGCAGAGAAACGTCGGTCTCGGCCACGGCAACCTCGGCGCAATGCTTCTCAAGGAGGAGACAAAGTGCTTCGCATTCCTCGCAGGCCACGAGTCATTTGCGGCGGCAGAGGGCGCGATCGGTATCGCCAAGACCGCTAACAAGGTTCGTAAAGAGCCCCTCAGAGTTATCCTCAACGGTCTTGGCAAGGATGCCGCAATGATCATTTCAAGAATTAACGGCTTCACATATGTCAAGACAGACTATGACTTCTTCACAGGCGAGCTCAAGATCGTCAGCGAGAAGGCATACTCCGACGGAGACAGAGCGAAGGTTAAGTGCTACGGCGCAAACGATGTTCTCGAAGGCGTCGCTATCATGAAGCACGAGGGCGTCGATGTTTCCATCACCGGTAACTCAACGAACCCGACCAGATTCCAGCACCTTGTTGCCGGTACCTATAAGAAGTGGGCTATCGAGAACGGTGTTTCATACTTCTCTGTTGCCTCCGGCGGCGGTACGGGCAGAACTCTTCATCCCGATAATGTTGCCGCGGGTCCGGCTTCCTACGGTTTGACAGACTCCATGGGCCGTATGCACGGCGACGCTCAGTTTGCAGGTTCTTCATCAGTTCCCGCTCACGTTGAAATGATGGGTCTTATCGGTATGGGTAACAACCCGATGGTCGGCGCAACGGTAGCCTGCGCAGTCGCAGTCGCCGAAGCGTTGAAGTAAGAGAACTTTAGCTGTTGTATACGTCAAAAAGTTAATTTAATCAATTGGACACATCATGCGGTTTTTCCGCATGATGTGTCCATATTTTTTGGCGGTGATTTTGTGAAAAAGATGAGATTAAATCAGCAAGTTCTGACTTTTTATGAAGGGTGCGAAATGTATCTCGAAAACTGTCGGGGACGAAATTTGAGGGAAGCAACAGTTAATCATTATCAGAACAGCTATAAGCAAATGTATAAGTATTTTTCTCCTGATATGCCAATCAATGAAATAACGCAGGAGGTTTATAACGGTTATGTTGTTTACTTGAGAGAGCATTTAAAAAATGATGTTAGCATCAATGCATATTTGCGTGACCTTATTACAACCTTGCGGTTCCTTATGAATGGTGGCTATATGCCAACATTTAAAATGCAGAGTATAAAGGTTGATAGATCTCCCGTTGAAACCTATACGGATGATGAATTAAGAATTCTTCTTAAAAAGCCGAATGTTAAGAAATGCAGTTTCATAGAGTATGAGGCATGGGCAATAAGCTGTTTGTTGTTCAGCACAGGGATAAGGCAGCATAGCCTTATGGAGCTAAAAATTAAAGATATTGATTTTGATAATGCGTTTTTGAGTGTACGCGTTACTAAAACAAGAAAGCCTTTAATGATACCGCTGAACAAGTCAATTTTGAGTATTATTAAGCTTTTTCTTGGTGGAACTGTTATTTCTCAAAAAATAACGTCTAACCTTGAAAGGGATAAATATAATAATTATTTCGCTGTTGTTTACAATAACTGTGATAAGCTGGTTAATATCGGCGCAAAAGTTTTTGTACTTGATGGTACTGCCGATATATCGCCAGAAAGTAAATTGAAGTGTGTTGATCTTGTTGATTGCAACGAATTTAGAAAAGATTTGAGTAAATTGACAATAAATATTGTCAACCTCAATACAAGTAAATCAAAGTTGACAAACAATTCTGAATCGACAAAAGACTTTGTAAATGAAATAATCAAGTATATAAAGTCTCAGACACCCGAAATTGATACAGTGTTCACTTGTCAAGCTATTGAGGATAAATTCAAAGAGCATTTTAAAAATGTCGAACACTTTGGAAATATCAAGGGCGGAAATCAATACAGAGATGTAAATAATATCTGTCAAGTTGGTATGAACAGGTGGCCTGAATTGGTATACTCACTCTATGCAAGTGAAATTGACCAATATAATCACGATTATTGTTGGACAAATACAATTTGTGACAGCATGGAAATTAGCAGATTAAGAGCCAATTTATTGCTTGCTGATATGGAGCAGAATATGTTCAGATCCAAGATCAGAAATCGTGATAATTCCG
>USMJ01000145.1 GCA_900555805.1 uncultured Oscillospiraceae bacterium
AAGCCGTAGGCTTGCGGCGGTTTTCGGGACGAAAACCGTTTTGCCGTTCCGAAGTCAGATTAGAGTTGGTGGAAGCGCGGCGGCGCGGTAGCCGACCGTCAGGTCGGTGAGTGCCGCCACGCAGCCGCGAGCGTACCCATGGCGGCGGCAGCCGGCATGGGTGCCCGAGCGGCTGCGCCGCTGATGAGATTTGGATTAAGATTAACAGTTCGCAGGCTGATGTGTTTCGGCGGCGCGGTAGCGAAGCGAGTGCCGCCACGAACTTGTGAGGGCATCTCCGCAGCGATAGCGGAGTGAGATGTCCGAGCAAGTTCGCCGCTGCTGTCGCTTTCCGTTTTTTATGCTGTTTGGAGGCTGATAGGCGGCAGGCGGTTCGCCCAAAACTTACGGCTGTCAATGAGATTTTACGCGCCGTTTTTAATTGAAAAACTTGACTATTCATTCAATACTTCTAAATTGAGCTTTCACGGATTCAGCAAATTTTACAGACGCTATGCGGCTTATTATAAAATTATCCATTTCTATGAATTAGTGCTTTGTTCCGACTTTCACATTTTCCGTCAGATTGCAAAGCCGTAAATTTTCATCAGACTTTCAATCCGATCTGCGCCGCCCGTTCGGCACCCGAACGGCGAACCGTCTGTGTTCTGACCTGAAGCCTGTGCTCGAGCGCCCCGCGGCACTCACCGACCTGACGGTCGGCTGCCGCGCCGCTGCTTCCATCTTCCCTACCGCACCGAAGCGCCCCTCACAAGCTTCCGTCGGCGCACAGCGTTCGCTGACGCTCAAGCCAACCCGTACCGCATAAAAAAAGCACGGCAAGCAACCGCCTGCCGTGCTGAATTTATTTTGTCTTATTTTTCTTCCTCTATGAGCTTGATTCCGAGGTCGACAAGCTGATCGTCTCCGACGGGCGACGGACAGTCTGTCATGGGTTCGCTTGCGTTCTGAACCTTCGGATAAGCGATAACGTCTCTGAGCGTCTCGCAGCGGAGCATCTGCATACAAAGTCTGTCAAGGCCGATGCCGAATCCGCCGTGAGGGGGCGCGCCGTATTTGAAGGCATCAAGAAGATAGCCGAACTTCTGCTGGGCTTCCTCGTCGGAAAGTCCGAGAAGCGTGAATATTCTCGCCTGAAGCTCGGGGTTCGTGATACGGATAGAACCCGAGCAAAGCTCTATGCCGTTAAGAACAAGGTCGTACGCCTTGGCTCTGACATTCGCCTTATCTGTTTCGAGATAGTCGAGGCATTCGTCGAGCGGAGCCGTGAACGGATGGTGCATCGCGACATACTGCTGAAGATCCTCGTCCCAGTCGAAGAACGGGAATTCGACGATCCAGAGAAGATTATACTTGTCTTTCGGGATTATGTCGAGCTTCTTGGCTATTATCTGACGGATAGCGCCGAGAACCGTGAAGACTATGCTGTTCTTTGCGTCGGCGACGACGAGAACAACATCGCCGGGCTTGGCGTCGCCCTTTTCGAGAATAGCTTTCATCTCGTCCTCGCTCATAAATTTGGCGAATGAGGATGACATTGTTCCGTCCTCGTTGAGTCTTATCCACGCGAGGCCCTTGCCGCCGATCCCCTTGGCGGTGTCGACGAGCTTATCTATCTCTTTTCTCGTCAGAACGGAAACGGCGTTCTTCGCCGTGATAGCTCTGACGCTGCCCTTCGCTTCGATAGCCGAGGTGAAGACGGAGAAACCGCAGTTCTTGACGATATCGCTTATATCGTAAAGCTCCATCGCGTATCTCGTATCGGGCTTATCCGAACCGTAACGCTCCATGGCCTCTTTATATGTCAGTCTCGGAAGCGGTGTTGTTATATCTACGCCGAGAGCTTCCTTGAACACTCTCTTCATGTAGCCCTCGCCTATCTGAAGAACGTCCTCCATGTCGACAAAGCTCATTTCGACGTCGACCTGAGTGAATTCGGGCTGACGGTCGGCTCTGAGATCCTCGTCGCGGAAGCAACGGGCTATCTGCATATATCTGTCAAAGCCGGCAACCATCGATAGCTGTTTATAAAGCTGAGGCGACTGAGGGAGAGCATAGAACGAGCCGTTATGAATTCTTGACGGTACGATAAAGTCTCTCGCTCCCTCAGGCGTTGATTTTATGAGCATCGGCGTCTCGATCTCGATAAAGCCGTTGTCGTCGAAGTAGTCACGGGTGATTTTGGCGATCTTGTGTCTCATGAGAATGTTTCTCTGAAGGTCGGGGCGGCGAAGGTCAAGATATCTGTATTTAAGTCTTGTCAGCTCGCTCGTCTGGCAGTTCTCGACGATCTCAAACGGCGGCGTTTCGCTCTTTGAAAGCACGCGCAGATCCGTAACCTGAATCTCGATCTCGCCTGTCGGGATCTCGAAGTTCTTGCTGCTTCTCTCGCGGACTTCGCCTTTCGCCATGAGAACGTATTCGCTTCTGGCTGTGAACGCCTTGTCGAAGATCTCTCTGTCCGTGCTTTCGTCGAAAGCGAGCTGGACGATTCCCGAGCGGTCTCTGAGATCAATGAAGATCAGAGAGCCGAGGTCTCTTTGTCTCTGCACCCAGCCGGCTACGACCACTTCCTTGCCGATATCGCTCGGTCTGAGCGTACCGCAATAATGTGTTCTTTTAAGTCCTGTCATAAAGTCCATTATTCCTTATCCTCTCTTTAAAACGTATTTCCGATTATTGAGCTAAGGTCAATGCTGTCGTCTATCCCGAGACTTTCGTGCAGCGCCGCCATGCTCTGTTCGATAACTGTGTTCATGAAATCATCGACGAAAGTTTCGAGTTTGACCTCGGCTTCTTCGCCTGTCTGCATATTTTTGAGCTTCGCCGAGCCGTTTTCTATCTCGTCGCCGCCGAGAACCATTGTGTACTCCGCGCCGAGCTTGCTGGCGAACTTCATCTGCGCCTTGACCGACCTTCCGACGACGTCGAACTGGGCGTTCATGCCCTCTCTTCGAAGTTCGGTCGCTATCGCCATCGCCTTTTTCAGAGCCTCTTCGCCCATCGAAGCGATATATAAATTACACTTTTCTTTTTCGGGGTACGCCGTGTTTTGCTTTTCCATAAGTAACATCAGGCGTTCTATACCCATTCCGAAGCCGAGCGCCGGCATTTTCGCTCCGCCCAGCTCTTCGCAAAGACCGTCATATCTTCCTCCGCCGCAGACTGTGCCTTGGGCGCCGATCTCGGTCGAGACGAATTCGAATACGGTTCTTGTGTAGTAGTCAAGTCCCCTGACGATTCTCGGGTTGACCTTATATTCAAGCCCTATCGCGTCAAGATAGCTCTTGACCTTCTCGAAGTGATCGCGGCATTCGTCGCAGAGATAGTCGAGTATCTCGGGGGCGCCCTTGCCTATCTCCTTGCAGACGGGGCTTTTGCAGTCGAGTATTCTCATCGGGTTTCTCTCAAGTCTTCCGAGACAGGTCTCGCAAAGCTGATCCTTATACTGCGAGAAGTAATCCTTGAGAGCTTCGTAATATTTCTTTCGGCATTCGGGGCAGCCTATCGAGTTTATCTCAAGCTGTAAGCCCGTCACGCCGAGAAAGTCAAACACGTCGTTCGCCAGCGAGATGACCTCTGCGTCAGCGGCAGGCGAAGCAGTTCCGACGCATTCAACGCCGAACTGATGAAACTCTCTGAGTCTGCCTGCCTGCGGCTTTTCGTAGCGGTAGCAGCTCGTCAGATAGCAAAGCTTCTGCGGCAGCGGCTCGTTAAAAAGACCGTGTTCAAGGAAGGCTCTTATCGCTCCGGATGTTCCCTCGGGTCTCAAGGTTATCGACCTTCCGCCCTTATCGTCGAACGTATACATTTCTTTCTGCACGACATCGGTCGTGTCGCCGACTCCCCTGCTGAAAAGCTCGGTGTGTTCGAAAACGGGGGTTCTTATCTCGCTGAAGCCGTATGACTTGGCGATGTCGAGAACGCTGTTTTCTATATACTGAACCTTATAGCTTTCACTCGGCAGCACGTCCTGCGTACCTTTTATGGCTTTGGTCACAAGCGCCATTTTATCAACCTCCAATATATTGACTGTGCATAGAGGGATACGAAAAAACGCTCCACCCCATGCGTGACGAATTAACATCATAACAAGGGATGAAGCGTAAGCTCCACGGTACCACCCTATTTGCCGCTTTCGCGGCCGCTCGTTTTAACGACTTTGCGTAAGCCGCCGACGGTATCTCCGCAGTGTCTTTGACGCTTTTTTCGCAGAACCTCGCACCGAACGGTTCCTCTCTGAAACGAAAGCAGGCGTCTACTCCTCTGCTTCAACGATACGTTATATTTTTATCTTCCCGACTGGTGGACGATG
>USMJ01000146.1 GCA_900555805.1 uncultured Oscillospiraceae bacterium
TAGACGCAATATGCAGATAAACGATAATATAGAAAAATCAGAGTTTAAGCCGCTTATAGTTGCGTTCTGTTGCAACTGGTGCAGCTACGCCGGCGCCGACCTTGCCGGAACGGGCAGACTTGCTTACCCTGCGGATGTCAAGATAATCAGAGTTCCCTGTTCATGCAGAGTTAACCCCATGTTTATCCTCAAGGCATTCGAGAGAGGCGCGGACGGCGTTATAATCTGCGGCTGTCACCCGGGCGACTGCCATTACAGCACGGGTAACTACTACGCAAGAAGAAGAATGACTCTCCTGTTCTCTATGCTTGATTATCTCGGCATAGAAAGGGGAAGAACGAGAGTCGAGTGGGTTTCGGCTGCCGAGGGTCAGAAGTTCTCACTTGTCATGAATGACTTTTCTAAGCAGATCCACAAGCTCGGCGAGAATAAGAAACTGGGGGATATAAGATGCAAAAAACAGCAGGATTGATTAAAAAGAAAGCCCTCGAGCTTTTGAACGACGGTACTGTGACGAGAGTTCTTGCATGGTCCCGCAGTGACGATTTCATATATGAGGTATCGCCGACTTTCTTCGATAAGGACGATATCGACGCGATGGTATACGACAGCTTCTGCGCCGCGAACTTAAGCAAGTATCTCATAAAGGCGTGCAAGGAGCAGACCGAGGGAAAGATCCTCGTCGTTCTCAAGCCTTGCGACACATACAGCTTTAATCAGCTTCTGTGCGAACACAGAATTGACAGAGACAAGATATATGTTCTTGCCGTTCCCTGCACGGGTATGATCGACCACGACAAGCTTTCGAAGAAAGGCTTAGTCGGCGTGACAAAGGTCATAGATAAAGGCGACAGCTTCGACGTTTTCACCGCCGACGGAAGTCAGAGCGTTAAAAAGGAAGAAGTCATCTACGAAAAGTGCCTTTGCTGCAAGGGTGCAGAGCCTATGGCGTACGACGAAAAGATAGACTCGGAAAGCGAACCGTTTGAAACGAAAGACCGCTTCGCCTGCGTCGAGGAGATAGAGAAAATGACGCCCGACGAGAGATTCGCTTTCTGGCAGGGCGAGCTTTCAAAGTGCATAAGATGCAACGCCTGCCGCAACGTTTGTCCCGCTTGCAGCTGTATGAAGTGCGTTTTCGATAACCCGAATTCGGGCGTCGCTTCAAAGGCGAACGACGATTCGTTCGAAGAAAAGCTTTTCCATATTATAAGAGCGTTCCATGTCGCCGGAAGATGTACCGACTGCGGCGAATGCAGCCGAGTCTGTCCGCAGGGTATACCCATACACCTGCTCAACAGAAAGTTCATCAAGGATATCGACGAATTATACGGCGAATATCAGGCGGGCGAAGATCCGAACTCAAGAGCGCCGCTCGTTAATTTCAGAAGCGAGGACGCTGAACCGTCCGTCGTTGAGGAAAGGGGTAACTGATGATGTATAAAATATCAAAAGACAAGCTCAGCTCACTTTTCGCAGCAATCTCGGAGCGTACCCCGTTATATATGCCGATCATGAAAAACGGTCAGTCCGATTTCCGGTTATGGAATGACGGCGACGAGTATTGCGAGAGCGAACTTAAGACCGCGAAATCGGCGAAGGACCTGTTCTTTCCGCAGAGCGAAAATATAATCTCATTCAAAAAGCAGGACGGCAGATTTTCAGTCGAAACAAACGAAAAATTCGACAGATTTGTCTTGTTCGGCGTCAGAGGCTGCGACCTCAAGGGTATCGAGGTTCTCGACAAAGTCTTTCTGGCTCAGCCGGTCGACGAATTCTATGCGGCTAAGAGAGAAAGCGGCGTTATTATAACGATGGCTTGCTCGAAGCCCGAGGAGACCTGCTTCTGCCACACATTCGGAATCGACGCGTCCAACCCGGGCGGAGATGTCACTACATGGTACGACGAAAATGATCTCTATTGGCAGGCGAACACCGACAAGGGCAACGAGCTGACAAAAGAGCTTTCGGGCGTTCTGACAGAATGCGGCGACGGCGAAAACGAAAAAATCAAAAGTGATATCTCGGCTAAGCTTGAAAAGCTTCCGCTTCATGACCTCGGTCTTGACGGCTGGGGCGAGAGCGCAGTCAAAGAGAGATTTGAAAGCGATATCTGGAAAAAGCTCAGCGAGAGTTGTCTCGGCTGCGGCGCCTGCACATTCGTTTGCCCGACCTGTCAGTGCTACGACATAAGAGACTACGACACTGGCCACGGCGTCAAGAGATACAGATGCTGGGATTCATGTATGTATAACGACTTCACCATGATGGCTCACGGCACGCCGAGACCCACTCAGATGCAGCGTTTCAGACAGAGATTTATGCATAAGCTTGCATATTTCCCGGCTAATAACGACGGCGAATTCTCATGCGTCGGCTGCGGCAGATGCATAAAGAAATGCCCGTCAAAGCTGAACATAGTCAAAGTAATCAGAGCGTTCGGAGGCAGTGAAAAATGAGTATAGATATTTCAAACGATAAGCTTATACCGAAGATTGCGGTTGTGACTTCGATAAGGCAGGACACCCCCGATGTCAAGACATTCAGGGTCGTTCCCAAAGAGGGCGAAACGCTGTTTGACCATATGCCCGGTCAGTGCGCCATGCTTTCGATTCCGGGCGTAGGCGAGGCAATGTTCTCGATAACCTCATCGCCGACAGAAAAAGGGTATAAGGATTTCAGCATAAAGCGTTGCGGTACACTGACCGAACAGCTTCACCAGCTTGAACCGGGTCAGGAAATCGGCATAAGAGGACCGTTCGGCAGACCGTTCCCGGTCGACACCGAGTTCAAAGGAAAGAATCTTCTCTTCGTCGCCGGCGGTATCGGCCTTGCGCCGCTTCACTCGGTTATAAATTATGTCAGACATTTCAGAAACGACTACGGAAAGATCGACATCCTTTACGGTTCAAGAAGCGCCGACGACCTTGTCGATTATGACGAGATTGTCAACGAATGGTGCAAGGAGGACGGCATAAACGTCTATCTCACCATCGACAGAGAGCAGGAGGGCTGGGACGGCCACGTCGGCTTCGTACCCGCCTACTTAAAGGAGCTTGAAGTAGCAAAAGACAGCACGGTCATCATCTGCGGACCTCCGATAATGATCAAGTTCGTTTTGGCAGCTCTGCTTGAAATGGGCTTTGACAAAACTCAGGTCTACACGACGCTCGAGCTTAAGATGAAATGCGGCATAGGCAAATGCGGCAGATGCAACATCGGCAGTAAGTATGTCTGCAAAGACGGCCCGGTATTTCGTTTCGATGAGATCGACGAATTGCCCGATGAATATTAAGGGAGGACACTAACATGGATAATATGGTTAATATTTACCTCATGGGAAAGAAATATGAGGTACCCGCCACACTGACTATCATGACGGCGATGGAATACGCGGGATATAAATATGTGCGCGGCTGCGGATGCAGAAACGGTTTCTGCGGCGCCTGTGCAACTATATACAGAATTAAAGGTCAGTTCGACGTTAAGACAGGCCTTGCCTGTCAGACTCAGGTTCAGGACGGTATGTATGTTTCGACTCTGCCGTTCTTCCCGACGAAAAAGGCAGAATACGATATCAACAAGATCAAGCCCACAGAGCAGATCATGATGGAACTTTATCCCGAGATCTACAGCTGTATCGGCTGTAACGCCTGCACAAAGTCATGCACACAGGGACTTTCGGTTATGCAGTATATCGCTTACGCACAGCGCGGCGAATATGAAAAGTGCGCGGAAGAATCGTTCGACTGCGTCATGTGCGGCGTCTGCTCGTCGCGGTGTCCTGCGGGCATTTCGCATCCGCAGGTCGCGATGCTGGCCCGCCGTCTGAACGGCAAATATATCGCCCCGCACTGCGAGCATCTGGACGCGCGCGTGCAGGAGGTCAAAGACGGCAAATTTGAGGCGCTCATCGAAAGCCTCATGGAAAAGCCGCTGGACGAGATCAAAGAGCTCTACAACCACCGCGAGATCGAGAAGTAAGGAGGACGCATATCATGTATCAGGACTCTAACATGCTGGCCTCCATCCGCAAGGTGGAAGCGGCCCGCGAAGAAAACGTGAAGCTGGATCCCCGCCGCATGACGGCGGAGGAAAAAGAGACGCTGCTCAAAAAATTCCATCCCGACTACCGCGCCGAGCAGTTTACCGAGCTGCGCTTCGGCCCCAACAAGGGCCAGAAGGTCCCGCTGGAGCTGGCAGCACTGCTGGAGGGCGAATCGCGCATCCTGCACGAGCAGTTTGACCTGACGAAGCCCGACTATGAGACGGACGTTCTCATCATCGGCGGCGGCGGCG
>USMJ01000147.1 GCA_900555805.1 uncultured Oscillospiraceae bacterium
GGGAAACGACGGCGGCGCAGCCGCCGTCACCGCCGCTTCGCGGCGGCTTTTGCCACCCCGCACTCGCTCGCCCCAAGATTAACCGTTCGGCTGTCTCGACCCTGCGAGACGCCCTGCGAAGCAGAGGCGGCGAGCATACAAACAGCAGAAACCGAAATCAAAAAACGCCCCTCCCCGAGCGAATCGGGAAAGGGGCGATATGCTTCGGCAAGCAGGGATTCGGCGTGTACCTATATTGTATTTTTGTCTGAGCGGTGGTATAATCCGAGTGAATAAATCTCATGAAGGTGATAATCATGTGGATAGTTTTCGCCGTGCTTTCGGCTTTGTTCGCGGGCCTGACCTCTATTCTCGCCAAATGCGGCATCAGAAAAACCGACTCTAACGTCTCGACCGCTATCAGAACGATAGTCGTTTTGGCGTTCTCGTGGCTGATGGTTTTCGTGACGGGCGCTCAGTCGGGCATCGGCTCGATAAGCCCGAAGTCGTGGGTGTTCCTCATTCTGTCGGGGTTTGCGACGGGCGCGTCGTGGCTCTGTTATTTCAGGGCGCTTCAGCTCGGCGACGTCAATAAGGTTGTCCCTGTCGACAAATCGAGCGCGGTTCTGACGATAATTTTCGCGTTCGTCTTTCTCCGCGAGACCGTCAGCGCGCTGAAACTAGGCGGCGTCGTTCTCATCGGCGTCGGAACATACCTGATGATCCAGCGCAAGGAGACCGCCCAAACCGAAACCAAGGGAAAGTCATGGTTCGTTTATGCGGCGCTGTCGGCGGTGTTCGCGAGCCTGACTTCGATTTTGTCAAAAATCGGCCTTTCGGGCGTCGACTCGAATCTCGCCACAGCGATAAGGACGGTTGTCGTCTTGGCGATGGCTTGGCTTGTGGTACTCGTGACCGGTCACGCGGGGGAGGTCGCGCGTACAGACAAAAAGGAACTTCTGTTTATATGTCTCTCGGGACTTGCGACGGGGGCTTCGTGGCTTTGCTACTACCGAGCGCTCAAGGACGGCCCTGCCGCCGCTGTCGCGCCGATAGACAAGATGAGCCTGCTCGTGACGGTCGGGTTCTCATATTTCGCTTTCGGCGAAAAGCTCAGCAAAAAAGCGATACTCGGCCTTGTCGCCCTCACCGCGGGAACGCTGATGATGGTCTTCTGACAGGAAAATGTAAAATCTTTCATAACAACTTGATTATTTCACGAAAGTATGATATTCTAAATCTTAGCTATTATCAGAACACAGTAAACGGAGTGATATATAATGATAGAGCCTGTTGAAAGAAAAATAGGACAGATCAACGCCCAGAAAAATAAAGCCCTCAAAAAGCAAAGAGCCGAAAACCTCGCAAGATGGGGCTTCGACGGCAAGAAGAAAAACAAAAACGACATTCCCCTCATTCTGACCGATGAAGAGTACGACGCGGTTCTCGAGGCCGACAAAGAATACAGCTCGGTGGCGAAGACCGATAAGAACTTTATGGCTCACCTGCTCTACATCTTCGGAATAGCCGTGCTCGTCATAGGCGTCGCGGCAGGCATCGTTTTATATCAGGTCGCGACCGATCTCGGTTTCGTCTATCTGACGCTGAGCATCATTGTCGGCGTAGTGACCGCGGTTCTGTTCTTCGGACTTTCCGAAGCGATAAAACTGCTGCAGCAGCTTGTCGACAGAGACTGAAAAGTATAAAAAATGCTCCCATACCCGTGAGGGTGTGGGAGTTTTTGTTTATGCTGTTTCGGGTAACATCTTTGTGAGTATTTGACGGATCATGAACTTCTCTGTCGCACAGAAATAGAAACGGAACAAATCATAATAAGTTAATCGCATGAAAAAAGCACTTGCCAAAGGCAAGTGCTTTTTTGGAGCTGGTGATCGGACTCGAACCGATGACCTGCGCATTACGAATGCGCTGCTCTACCAACTGAGCCACACCAGCATTTACAAACTGCAAGAGCTATTATATATAAAACGGACGAATAATGCAAGGGTTTTTGCAAAAAAATTTGAAGTTTTCGCGTTTAGGGAAGTTAATATAGTTTTTGCGCGAAGCTTAAAGCGATTCTTTTTTGTAAGTTTGTTTGTATGCTCGCCGCCCCCGCTTCGCGGGGCGTCTCGCAGGGTCGAGACAGCCGAACTGATTATCTCGAGGGCAGCGAGTGCGGGGTGGCAAAAGCCGCCGCTTCGCGGCGGGACGGCGGCTGCGCCGCCGTCGTTTCCCCTTCGGGGAAACCTTTTGCCACCGGCGCATTGACTTCCCGCTGTCGGGATGCGGACGGCGTAAGCCGTCCGCAAGAAAACCGACATGAAGCTCAAACCGTCCGCTGTCAGCGAAACCCTGTAAAACGCAAAAAAAACGCCCTCCCGTTTGGGAAGGCGGTCCCTGTTAAGCTAATTATTCACCTTTGCCAAGGATATAATCCTTGATCATGAAGTAAAGCTTGTCGAAGAGAGCAACGATCTTATCCCAGTTCTCCTGTACTAACTTTAAGAAATCCATTATAATATCCTCCTATTACTCAATTTTTGCGGCCGTTTCCGACCTAACGGTTAAGCCATCCGTCTAATCCATAACAATTTTACAATAAAATTAAAACATTGTCAATAATTTTCACTGATTTTTTCATATTATTGTACATTTTCCCGCTCACTTTCTTTCAGGCAGGACTCGGCGCGTACCGCAAAAAAAGAAACCGCAAAGCACAATTGATGTGTTTCGCGGTTTTGTTCCTAATGTTATCAATCGCTGACGTAGGGCAGAAGTGCGACCTGACGGGCGCGCTTGATTGCTACAGTGAGCTCTCTCTGATGACGTGCGCACGTGCCTGTGACACGGCGGGGAAGGATCTTCGCTCTGTCAGAAGTGAACTTTCTGAGCTTGGCGATATCCTTGTAGTCGATCTCCTCAACCTTGTCGACGCAGAAAGCGCAAACCTTCTTGCGGGGCTTTCTTGACGGGCGGTTGGGTCTTTCGCTCTTATCGTATGCCATTGGAATTGACCTCCTTGTTATATTTTAGTTGCTTTTGTCCGCTTATCAGAACGGAAGATCTTCGTCGTCGGTGATCTCCTCGAAATCCGATGCGCCTGCGGACTTGAATGCGGGCGCTGCCTGCTGAGTCGGGAGCGATGAAGCGCCGCCCGATTCTGCCTTAGAACCGCAGAAGCTGATTCTGTCGGCAACGACCTCATAGGCGGTTCTCTTGTTTCCGTTCTTATCTTCATAATTACGGGTTTGAAGCGAACCTGTCAATGCGATCATCTGACCCTTCTTGAAATAACGGCAAACGAATTCTGCGCTCTGTCTCCAGGCGACGATATTGATAAAGTCGGCCTGTCTGTCCTCTCCGCTCTTGGCGTAGGGTCTGTCGACAGCGATTGAAAAACTCGTTACGCTCAATCCGCTTGTTGTGGTTTTCAGTTCGGGGTCGGCGGTGAGTCTGCCCATTAAAGTGACGTTGTTGATCATTTTAACGACCTCCTCAAGCCTTCTTGACGGTCATCATTCTGAGCACGCCTTCTGTGATGTTGGCGACACGCTCAAGCTCGAGCGGGAAGCTCGGATCAGCGGTGTAATCAATGAGGAAGTAGTATCCCTCGGGCTGATAGTCGATCTCATAAGCAAGTCTGCGCTTGCCCCATTCGTCGACGTTTGTTACCGTGCCGTTTGCTTCAACAAGAGCCTTGAACTTCTCAACTAATGCCTGCGTCTTTTCTTCGCCTTCAGCAACCGTGAAAACAAGCATGGTCTCGTAGTTGTTCATGTTTTAAGCACCTCCTTCTGGACTTTTGGCCCCGCCGCTTAAAGCGGAGCAAGGTGTCGCATGCATAATTTGCGACGGTAAACATTATACAGACAATCGGGGCTCTTGTCAAGCCCCGATTTTTATTTTTTCGGTACGCTCGGGTCACTGCTTTCGGGAACTTCCTGCCCGGCTCTCCTCAGCTTCTTAGTGAAAAGACACAACCGCAATAGTTCTGTCTGTAAAGTCCGTATTCTTTTGAAAGAACGATCGACCTCTGATATCCGCCCTTTTTCTTGAAATCGGACGGCAGATGTTTAACCGAGAACTTTTCTCCGGCTCTTTCGCCTGTTTGGTTCAGCGCTTCGGCGTTTTTGAGCGGACTTATCGTCAGCGTTGTTGTGAAGAAGTCAAAGCCGTTTTTCTTCGCGTATTTTGCCGCGCGTTCAAGCCTGAGTCTGAAGCAGGCAAAGCAGCGCTCGCCGCCCTCCGGATCCTTCTCATGCCCCCGGACTGCCTCATAGTAGCATTCCGGGTCGTAT
>USMJ01000148.1 GCA_900555805.1 uncultured Oscillospiraceae bacterium
CGAAGAAGCTGTCAACCTCCGCCGACTTATATGAACCGCCTCTCTGCTGTTTGAAAGTATGGTTCATGATTTCATTTATCGACATCATATCTCTTTTACCCCCGCAAATATCACATTAAACTGCTTGTGTCGATCTGGCTGAGAAGATCGCCTGTGAGCTCGACATCCTTCGGAACGACGACATATGTATAGTCGGCGACGATCTCCATTTTCGCTTCGCAAGTGTATCTTACGCCGTCAATAAAGTCGATGATTCGTCTGACGATATCTCTCGGAACGCTACGAAGATCTATAAGCGTTATAGTGTTGCCGGTCATGATATTGTCGGCAACCTTAACGGCGTCCTCAAGGCGTTCGAGCCTTAAAATCGACAGCCTGAATTTCGGCTTGCTGCTCATTTTATAGATGTTGGCCGAAGCACCGAACGCGTCGGACGCGGACGAACCGAAGCCGCTGCCCGAACTGTCGGAATCGAACGAATATGACGACGAAGAGCTGCCTTTGTATGAAGACGACGAACTTAAATCGTCATAGTCAAACGAAGAATAGCTGCTGCGGCTGTCATAGGACGATGAGCTGTCATCCTTATAATCTGTCTTGTAGCTGCTTTTTCCTGCTGTTTCTTTCTCTTCCTGTTCATTGTATTCATCGGGATCGCTGAATGCAGTTTTTGCAAACGTTTTTAACTTTGAAAACATTTTATTTTCCTCTTTCATTTTTATTAACCTCCGCAAATCAATATATTCTCGGGCCGAAGATCGCTGATCCGACACGGACGAGATCGGCGCCGTTTAAAATCGCGTTTTCATAATCCGACGACATTCCCATAGACAGAATATCCATACTGATATTATCTATTTTTTTGTCGCGAATGTCAACAAACATTTGATACATTTTTGAAAAATATCCGTTCAGCTCTTTTTCGCTGTCGCATATCGGCGGAACCGTCATCAGTCCGCATACCTTTATATTATTAAGTTCGCTTATCTGATAAAGAGTTTCTTCAAGAAGCTCTTTATCAAGACCTGTTTTGTTTTCCTCGGCGCCTATGTTGACTTCGACGAGACATTTTGTCACAAGCTCTCTTTTAAGCGACTGCTTATTTATCTCGTTGGCAAGCTTTATGCTGTCGACCGACTGGATCATGTCGACCTTGCCGACGATCTGTCTGACCTTGTTTGTCTGCAGGTGGCCTATAAGATGCGCTTTGCAGTCGTCGAGCTTCAAGAACTCCTCCTTTGAAAGAAATTCCTGAACCTTATTTTCACCGATAAGGTCAATGCCGTATTCTATCGCATGGTTTATAAACATCGGCTGAACAGTTTTCGTCACCGCCATAAGCGTGATATCTTCGGGCTTTCTTCCCGATTTTACCGCCGCCTCGGCTATTCTGTCTCTTATCACATCAAGATTATATTCTATATCCTTATATCTTTCCTCAATAGACGATCTTTC
Source organism: uncultured Oscillospiraceae bacterium (assembly GCA_900555805.1). GTDB lineage: Bacteria > Bacillota > Clostridia > Oscillospirales > Acutalibacteraceae > UBA6857. Next base: position 1,456 of record USMJ01000148.1, read on the forward strand.
CGTCATAAAGCTCCCTGCCTTTCGTTATGATCATATCGTAAAGAGAAATGCTCTCCTTATTTTCGGTATCGTTTTCCGCTATAACATAATCCGCGTCGGAATACAGAGCGTTTACCGTTCTGAACCTGACAACCTGTCCGTAGAGAATATAGACGCCCATGACTTCCTTTTCTTCGCTTGTTCCGTCATCTTTTTTGACTGTTGTCAGCTCTTTTCTGACAGCCTCTTTCGGAACTTTCAGTCCGTTATACTCTTTGAGCGTAACGACGATTTTTTCTTTTCTTAAGTTCGCGATCTCCGAATTCATCAAACCTGACTTGAGAACAACGCCGGCTGTGTCGCCGTTCTTGGTCGTTATCGAGGCGACCGTCATTTCGATGTCATTTACGCCCGTGTCCTTAAATCCGACCCTGACTTTCGACCCGACTTTGATATTTTCGAGCGAAGTGTAAGGCAGATTACACACGGCGTACCAGTTATATTCACCGACGATTTTTCCGATAACATTATCCTTGACCTTCGCCGGGTCGCTGTCGATAGCTTTTTGAATTTTGTCGACCGACATACCTTCGACCGAGGAATATGAAACCGCGTTTTCATATCCGTCGACGCTGCTTATGAAGCATCCGGGGTATTTGGCTTTAATCTTCTTATAATTTATACCGGCGCCCGAAAGCTCCTTAATCTGATCTTTGATATTGTTTATCTGCGCCTTGAAATCGACCTTTTCGCCTGTCGCTATCTGCCTTGACGATATGTCATATTTCAGGCTGTCAAGCTTGCTGTCGATATCGGAGAAGTCGTTTTTCTCTATATCGGTCAGGATGTCGTTGAACTCATCTTTGATCGTCAGATCAAGCCTGTCGATGTCGAGATAGCTCAGAAGCGACTGGTCGCGAAGCTGTTTATAGCTTTCGAGCTTAGTTTCAAGTTCCTGTTTTTCGCGGTACGCTTTGGCTTCCGTCTGAGAGGTAAAAAACAGCGCGATGGTATCGCCTGACGCTACTCTCGCTCCGTCGGCGATATAGGGAACATATACGCCGCTTCCGCTGTTTTTGACGAGCGCGTCGTTTGAGCTGCCGCCTCTGACCTCGTCTCTTATGACAAAGCAATCGGCTTCGACGGTTTTATACGCCGATTCCGCCGTGGCGTAAACCGTGCTGACCTTGTTGCCCTGTCTGATATAGATATTCGTCGCTATATAAACGACCGCCGAAATTATCAGCAGCGCATATATTATCTTTCTTGATTTTTTCATAGCGTTCTCCTGCTGTCGATTATCTCTATTGCCTTTTTCAAAAGGCCGTCGGAATCCGTTTCGTCTATGCAAAGCATGTTTGCGTTCTCGTTTCGTCTGAACCAAGTCAGCTGTCTTTTAGCGTATCTTCTCGTCTGCATCTTCAGCCTTTCGATACATTCCTCAAGGCACGCTTTCCCTTCAAGATACGGCAAGATTTCCTTGTACCCTATAGCCTGATTAGCTGTTTTGACGCCGTAGACCGAATAGAACATCTTCGCTTCCTCAACAAGTCCGTCTTCGATCATTCGGTCGACCCTTGTGTTGATTCTGTCATAAAGAACCTGTCTGTTATTTGCCGTCAGGCATATTATAACGCTTTCAAACGGCGTTCCCGAGAGCTTAGACAGCCTGACCTGCTCGCTTATCGTTTTGCCGGTCTGATAGTAAAATTCAAGCGCCCTTATCACTTTTTTTATGTTGTTAGCGTGCATTTTTTCCGCACTTTCGGGGTCGACGCTCATAAGCTCGGAATAAAGCTTGTCCGCTCCCTCGCTTTCGGCTCTTTCGAAAAGCTTTCGGCGTATTTCTTCGTCCGCGCCGATGTCGAAAAACTCGACATTTTCAAGAAGCGAATCAATATAAAGCCCCGTTCCGCCGACGATTATCGGGATTTTCCCTCTCGACAAAATGCTCTTTATCGCCTGCATGGCGTCAGCTTTATATCGCGCCACACTGTAACTTTCGGTCGGCTCGACGAAATCAATAAGATGATGCGGTACGCCCCGCATTTCTTCTTTTGTCGGCTTGGCTGTGGCTATGTTCATTTTCTTATATATCTGCATTGAGTCGGCGGAAACAACTTCTCCGCCGTAATGTTCGGCAAGTCTGACTCCGAGTCCGGTTTTGCCGGACGCTGTCGGGCCTTCCACCGCTATCACAAATGTCTTATCCATAGTCTCGCCTGCCTTAAGATGCGAAGTTCGTGTACCTCACATTATTGTATTCTTCCGAACTGTTTCTCTATTTCGGCTCTTGTCAGTTCAATGAGAACGGGTCTTCCGTGCGGACAGTATCTTATGCTTTCGTCGTCAAGCAGGGCTTGCGCGAATTTCTGCATTTCGAATTCAGTGGTCGTGTCGCCTGCTTTGATTGCCGCCCGACACGCCGCGGAATGGAAGATCCAGTCGATGCGCTCGGTCTCGATGTCGCTCTTGTTTTCGACAAGATATCCGGCGATCTCGGTTATCTGATCCTTGATGTCATCGCTCTTGATAACGCCCGGGCATTCCCTGACAACGACCGTTCCGATGCCGAAATCTTCGACCGTATAGCCTGCTTTTTTAAGCAGATCAAGGTTTTCGAGCACGGCGGAATATTCCTCCTTGCTGAGGCTTACGGTGATGGGCGTGAAAAGATACTGCGACGGCATGACGCTGTTTTTCAATTTATTGAAGAGAATTCTCTCATGCGCCGCGTGTTTGTCGATGATAACGAGTTTGTCTCCGACCTGAACCAATATGTACGTTTTAAACGCTTCTCCGACGAGCTTTGCGGTCGGTTTTGAGTTTTCTTCGTCGACGAACTC
>USMJ01000149.1 GCA_900555805.1 uncultured Oscillospiraceae bacterium
CTTCGCTACCGCGCCGCCGCAAAAAAACCGAGCCGCTCTTTCGGAGCGGCTCGGTTGATACTAAACCAAAGTCTTATTTGAACATTTTGATTATTCCGCCGAAGAAGAAGTATACAACTCTCATAAGCTTTGTGATAACGATGGGCGAAAGAAGATCCATGAATACGAGCGTGTTGTCGCTGCCTGTGAGACTGTCGTATGTTACGCTGTATGTCTCATAGTTAGCGGCGTCGTTTTCATCTATAACGAACATTCTGACTGTTCTGTTACCGCCGTTGCCGTAGGTTGAGAAGCCTGTGCCTGAGTTGTAGCCCATGACGATTCCGTCGGAAGTCTTGCCGACGAAGTTGTTGAGGTGATCGTGAGCGAAGTATGCGCCGATGATGTCGCCTTTTTCGAGCCATGCCTGATACTGACCTGTGACCTTGTCGAGATCTTCGCTGCAGGGTGCTTCACCCATAACATATGTCTCGCTGATCATCTTGTCGGGATTGAGTGTGTACCAGTTATGATCAACAGTGCTGTAAACAGCGTTCTTATTCTTTGAGTCGGACTTGAGAAGGAACTCATATATCTCCTTGACGGGGATGTGCTGGAAGAGAAGCGAGGGTACAACTTCGCCGCCGTTGGTTGCCTTGAGTTCATCGCTCTTAGCCTTGTACCATTTAACCTGCTCAGCCGTTACGCCGCCGTATCCGCCGTTTTCATCCTTGTTGTTCGTATCCATCATGTAGATATTAAGAGCGACTCTTGAGCCGTCATGCGAATAGATGGGCTTGTTGTATGTGCCCGAAGCGAAGCCTTCCTTGTCGGCATAGCAGCTGTTGTATGAGTAGTAGAAGCTTGCCTGATCGGCGAGGCTGACAGCCGACTCTCTGTCGTGATCATGATTGCCGTAGGTGAAGAGGAACGGAATATCTCTTTCTTCCATCGGGGCGATCATGTTGTTGAGAGCTTTCTTGACTTTCTCATAGTTAGCCGTGTAGAACATATCGGAAAGCTGGTCGCCTGCGAAAACAACAAGGTCGGGCTTTTCGCTGTCGAGAGCCTTGTTTATGAACTCAACAGAGCGCTTTGCCGGGTTATCAAAATCCTGAACGTCATTGATCATCATGATCTTGAACTTGCCGTCGTCGTTGAACTTGAGAGTTTTGCTGTCATTATCGTGTACCGCAAAAACAGGGCAGGCGAGAGTGAACACCAAAACAAGCGCGAGAAGTATCGCTGTGAACTTTTTCATTTGATTTTACTCCTTTTGGAAATTTCTATTATAAAGCTTGCGCCTTATTTATTGACCGTTGCTCTTTTTCTTTATTTCCCAAAGCAACATAGGAAATACGAGGTACTCGCGAAGCACTGCCGCCGCGTATAAATTCTTCGGTGACGGTGCGGGTACGCCGCTCGCTTTCATACCGACCTCTTTGGCGATATAGGATGAGCGGAGAATGTGGAAATTGCTGCTGAGAAAAGCGATTTTTGCGCTGTCAATGTCGCATCTTTCGCTGATAATTCTTTTGGCGTTGACGAAATTCTCATATGTCGTCTGAGATTCGTTTTCTATTATAATACGGCTCGGGTCGATGCCCTGAGCGACAAGACCCTTAGCGATAGTTTCCGCTTCGCTGACGAACTGATCTTCGTGAACGATACCTCCGCAGGGAACGGCGACCGTGTTCGGATTTTTCTTTAGAAATTCTGCCGCCGCGTCAATTCTGAGCTTGAGCATCTCACAGGGCTCTTCGCCCTCAACGCGGCATCCGAGAATCATCAGATAATCGGGATCTTTGACCTCTTCGCCGTATGCGTTTTTCGACATCTGAACATATTTCGCGAAAGAGACGCCGAACGCCAGAGCCGCGGCCGAAGCTATTTTAGATGATTTCTTCATTTCGCCGCACCGGCCTTTTCATCAAAGTATTCGGATTCAAACTGATCGACCTTCGCCCAATATATATCGGGATGAACGAGGGACGAGACCGCATGGATAGCATCGGGAACGGAAAGCTTGTCCTTCTCGGCCGAGCAGGCGTTATAAAGCTCATCCATCATCGAATAGGGGACGAATGTGTCCTTTTCGCCGTGAATGAAAAGGGTTGGTGTCTTGCTTTTAGCGACCGCTTTCAAAGGCGAACATTCTTTGAAATTGAAGTTGCCCCGGAGTACCGAAATTTTATTAAGCATGGGCAAGAACGGAAACGCCGGGAGATGAAGAGTTCCGCCTATCTGCGCCTTGTATTCGTCCCAGCATGAGGTGTAGCCGCAGTCGGCGACCGCGCAGACCACATTTTCGGGGAGATTTTCACCCGTGACGAGCATCGTCGTTGCGCCGCCCATGGAAACGCCGTGAACCAAAATTTTGGCGTCCTTATCCTCGGCGACGATCTTTTTTATCCACTCGCAGACTATGTATCTGTCGTAATATCCCATCGAGCAGTATTTGTGAAGGTCGAGCGAATGCGCGCGCATACACGGGAACAGGACGTTGAAGCCCTTTTCATAATAGTGCTGGCCGAAGTCGGCGACGCCGATGGGACCGCTCGAATAACCGTGAACGCAGATCGCCCAGTTATGGGTCGGAGTCTTTTGCTTCGCGATGTATGCGTAGTATTGTTCGTCGTCCGAATCGACTATAACAGCCGGAGCCGGAGCGATGTCGTTGAACCACTTTCTCGAATTTTCGGCGTATTCAGAGGCGGCTATTCTGTCGGCCTCCTTGTCGGCGAAAATTCTGTTTTTACTAAAAAAGTCGATCATCGTTCTTGAGAGAACGCCCTCATAGATGATACCGCTGACGCCGACGAGCGCGCCCGAGGCGACCGCAGCGGCTTTAATCGCGTTTTTAGCTGCTTTCTTCATATATATACCTCCTTGAAATCCATTCATAGATATTATACAACCGATTTCGCCGTCATTCAAGAGATTAAGCGATTTTAATTTTTAGATATTGCGCCGCGGCGTAAGACGGCGAAAATATACTGCTTTTCTTTTAAGGTACTGGAAAGTGAGTGCGAAACTCGGTTTGTCGGTCGGATTGAAAACGCGGTGCGAACGGCGAATCCCCTCAGCTTAATTTATCTTGCCACTTTGCGGTAAGCAGTGTCGGAGCGCGGACGAAACTGTTGTTCACAGGCGCTTAGACCTGTTGCGGCATACCTTGTGGGGAGTGACAGCAAACTTTCGACTTGTGCATTTTCTCGCTTTGTCTAGCCCTTTACGGTTATACGGTGTCGGCAAGAAAGATAAAACCGCTTCGCGGTGACGGTATACCCTTTGAGGTATGTAGTATCGGAGTGCGGACGGAGTTGCTGTTCACGGGCGTTTACCCCCTGTTGCGGTATACCTTGGGGGGGATGACAACATACTTTTTGTTTGCTTGTTTTTCCTTTGTCCCCCCTTTGCGGTATATAGTGTCGGCGACGAGCACCCCGAGTCCTACACAGACAGAACAAGAAAGGAGTGAAAATGTACACGAACGCCGAATAACAGACAGTCCTTGCCGATAGAACAAAAAGCGACGCCTTTGCAAAGTATGCAGAGGCGTTGTTAAATTTTTAGGAGGTCAACGCAATGAAGAAAGAAAAGAATTACAACGAACCCGAAAAGGAAAACGAGAATGAAAAAACAGAGTTATTCAAGGAGGATAAAGCATATGACGAAAACGAATTATGTAAAGCAGGTAAATTATACGAGGAGGGTGAAGTATATGAAGAAGATAAAGAAGTCAAAGATGACGAAGAAGTTTTCGCGGTGATCGACGCCTTGATCGAGCTTATCAAAAAACAGCCTGTTCCGCCGCTTAAATATCCGAATATAGTAAAGTATCAGGGAATGATGCGGTCGGCGGAGAAATTGCAGGCGCTTTTGAAAGATGAATGCGTGAATGTAAAGATCACTCCCGAATTCAATATCGGTTCAATATCCGTCGAATTACCCGAACTCAGCATAGATCTGACACATGAATTCGCCGATATTATCGTCGGAGCAGACAACCTTGAGATCTATCCGCTGATAAACGGAAACATTCGCCTTGACTTTACGTTTCAAAGCGTGCTTAAAAGCTATTACGGTGATGAAAAGAAATAAGCGCAGCCTACGGCCGATTTGTCAGAATTTGCGGAATAACAAAAATCCGCCCTGCGCTTGACAAGACGGACTAAGTTGCGTATAATATAGCTGAAAGGTAACCGTAAAAAGCGGTTAGCCGTAGCAATTGTTTAACCTAAATCTAAACAACCGTCACTTTGCCGAGTGGCGGTTGTTGCGTTTTATCCTAATA
>USMJ01000150.1 GCA_900555805.1 uncultured Oscillospiraceae bacterium
GCGCACGGGCTTCAAGTCAAAACACACTCGCCTGCGCCGTTCCGCGGTGAGCGGAACGGCGGATAAGGCTTGCAACAGCAGAAAGTCCCAATTTGATCTTATCGACCCATGCGATTTTCAAAAGTTAGCTGTATCCTTCCGACTTTCATATAACGGAGTGACGGCAAAACGATGTCCCTAAACCGTCAAAATCTATGTCTTCCAAACAGTAATACGCTCCCTCTTAATCCGCTGAAAACCCGGAAACTCCGATATTTTTCACCGTTTTTCGTGTTTTCGCACTTTAAATTGTGAGCGTTAAAATTATATCAAAATCTTTTAACCGTTTATTCATTATAAACGCAAAGTGTTAGAGTATTATTCAGGTGTACAGAAAAGGGACCGCAACCTTGGCTGTACACTCCTCCTCGGGCAATACGGATTTTTTTGTTAGTTTTTTCACGGTCCACACCAGACCGGCTGTATTGCCTAAATCCCCTCATATTTTTGGAAAAAATCTTCGAGTGTCCATTGCTCGGAGATTTTTTCTGCCCGAAAACGGGTCGACTGCGTATAAAACTCACTTTGTACGGCAAAAATAGTCACATAAAATTATGATTGGTGGAAATAAAATGAATAACAAAAGCTCATATCAGAAAAACGGCAAGAGCTTTTACGCTGTCTTGTCGATAGCTATTGTGGCGATCGTCGCCGCTGCCGTCGTTATAACCTACACCGCCGGCAGGCTCGGATCCAAGCCAAAGAACAACACCACGGCTCCGAGCGCCGCGCCGTTCAACTCGGGCGCTGTTTCCGAAAACGCGAACACGCCGAAAAACGATGTCGAAGATACAAGAAATATAGGTACGACCGAACCCGACAGCTCAAAGTCGGAGAGTACCTCGACAAAAAGCGAGACGAAAAAGGAAACGACCGACAAGACAACAGAGGAAACCACAAAGAAGAATATCAGCTGTTGCTTACCCGTCGGAACTCAGATCCTCAAGGATTATTCCAACGGCGTTATGGTCAAGTCAAAGACAATGAACGACTGGCGTCTCCATAACGGCGTTGATTTCTCCGGTGAAGTCGGTGATGAGGTACACTCGGTTTACGACGGAAATGTCACGAAAATTTACACCGACAGTATGTGGGGAAAAACGGTCGAGATAGATCACGGCAACGGCATGAAAGCTAAATATTGCGGCTTTGATGAAATCAGCGTTCAGGAAAACGACGAGGTTAAGAAAGATCAGGTTATCGGCACATTAGGTAGTATTCCGATTGAGAGCGCAGACAATACGCATCTGCATCTCGAAATAACTCTCAACGGCAAAATAACAGATCCGATTGCGGCTCTCGGCAAAGAGACAAGCAAAGAATAAAGTCAGAACAGACTGCAGTCATATATGTTTGCGGAAACTATACCGACAAGTTAAGCGCAGGTCTTGTGCGACATCCGTCGCACAAGACCTGCGCTCGTACATATTATAACAGGTCAATTATCACTTTTGCGAAGCTTCTTAAGCTTGGCTATCGTTGTTTCATTCATGAGAATCGCCAGCGCACAGAAGCCCATAAGAACATAGGGCATGATCTTAAATGTGGTCGCCGACGCTAAATAGCCGAAAGAAAGCTGCATTGCAAAGCCGACGCCGTATGCACCGCCCATGTGGAAACCTGTTATATCCGCCGAAAGCTTTGAACCGAACCTTGACGGCACCGAATGCAAGACGCTCGGGAACACAGGACCGAAGCCGAAGCCTATCAGACCGAAGCCGCAAAGAGACGCCGTTCCTATCGGCAAGGCGAGTATGACAAATCCGACGCACGAAATCGCAAGTCCGCAGCGTATCAGGAAGTTGTCATTGGCTTTCATGGAAACAAAACCCGCGACAAGTCTTCCGAGCATTATTCCGCCGAAATAGACCGAGACCCATTTCGCAGCGACATCGGGCGACAGAGCGAGCGTGTTGACAATATATGTCGCACCCCAAGTTCCGATCGTGAACTCCATCGAGCAATAAAAGCCAAGACTCAATATGCTTGTCGGAACCCCCTTTATCGAGAAAATTCTGACCTTCTCGGAGCTTTCTTCCTCGTTTTTTATGTATATGCTTCTGTCGTCGTAGGATTTCCACTTTTTCAGTGAAAACAGAACTATCGTCGCTATGAAAAGCTGGATCGCCGCGACAACTCTGTATCCCATTCTCCATGAACCTGTTTCGCCTGTCAGGAACATTGACATTATCATCGGGCTCGCCGTGACGCCTATGCCCCAGAAGCAGTGAAGCCAGTTCATATGTCGGGCTTCGTAGTGATTTGAAACATAGTCGTTGAGTCCCGTGTCTATCGCTCCTGCACCGTAGCCGAGAACAACTGAGAAGAACATCATCACCCATATATTATTGGAAAAGCTCGTTCCGATGAGACCTGCCACGGTCATGAGAATTGAGACGAATGTGACGTTCGGAGTACCGAATTTTCTTAAAAGTCGGCCTGCGACAAAGCTTGAACCGCCGGTACAAATTCCCGTTATAATGCTGTATGACGACGCAAAGCTTTCGGCGACGCCGAAGTCGACATGAACGACAGGCCAAGCCACGCCGAAAAGCGAATCGGGCAGGCCGAGCGAAATGAAAACAATATAAATTACCGCTAAAATTGAAATCATATTTTACCTCAGTTTAAATTGCACCCGAAGAATGTTCGGGTGCAAAATTTTATCAGTCAAGCTCATATAAGCCGTTATAAAGCTTGTAGTATTTTCCGTTTTGAGCTATAAGCTCGTCGTGATTTCCGCTTTCGATTATCTCGCCGTTTTCAAGGACTTTGATATCGTCGGAGTTTCTGACGGTCGAAAGTCTATGGGCGATGACGAATACCGTTCTGCCCTCCATGAGCTTATCCATGCCCTTTTCGATGAGCTGTTCGGTTCTCGTGTCGATCGAGCTTGTCGCTTCGTCGAGAATCAGGATCACGGGATCGGCGACCGCCGCCCTCGCTATGGCGAGCAGCTGTCTCTGTCCCTGGCTGAGGTTCTTTCCGTCACCCTCGATCTCGGTCTTGTAGCCGTTCGGAAGTCTCGAAATAAACGAATCGGCGTTCGCTATCTTCGCCGCCTCGACAACCTCTTCGTCCGTGGCGTCAAGCCTGCCGTATCTGATGTTATCGGCGACAGTACCCGAGAACAGGTGCGTATCCTGAAGAACCATCGACATTGAACGGCGGAGATCGTCCTTTTTGATCGCCTTGACATTGATGCCGTCGACGGTTATATTTCCCTGTTCGACATCATAGAAGCGGTTGATGAGGTTGGTTATAGTGGTTTTGCCTGCGCCTGTCGAGCCGACAAACGCTATCTTTTCGCCCGGCTTTGCCTCAAGGTCGATATTTTTAAGTACGAGTTTGTCTTCATCGTAACCAAAGCTTACGTTCTCGAATTTGACATCGCCTTTGACGGGAGAATAGATATATTCGCCTTCGCGAAGCGGAATCTTCCAAGCGTAGATCCAACCGAGATCGTCGCTTTCGACATATTCGCCGTCGCTGTTTTCGACGACCTTGACCATCGTGACATTACCTTCATCGATTTCCTTGGGCATATCTATGACATCAAATATTCTCTCAGCGCCAGCAAGAGCGGACATGAGAGACGTGAACTGTGAAGCAATCGTTGTCATTGGGCTTGTGAATGACTTGGCGCAACTTAAGAATGCGACAAGTCTGCCGACGTTCATCTTTGTTCCGCCGCTTCTGATGAGAACGATTACGCCGAGCAAAGCGCATACGGCATAGTTTATCTTAGAAATAAAGCTCATTATCGGCGAAAGCAGACCCGTAACGGTATTAGCGCCTATGCCGACTTTCTTAAGATACATTGCAAGACCCTTGAATTCCGCCTTGCTTCTTTCCTCATAGCTGAATATTTTAACGACTCGCTGACCTCTGATATATTCTTCGATATATCCGTTGCAGTCTCCCATGGCTTTCTGATACTTCTTGAATTGCTTTGAACTAAGCGCCGTAATCACGCCGACAACTATCAGTATAACTATAACCGAACCGAACAGGGCGAGAGTTATAAGCGGACTGTAATATATCATCAACGCGACCGTTCCGACAAGCTCAACGACTGCCTGAAGTATGCTCGTCATACCGCTTTGGATAATGTCGTTGACCGTTTCAACGTCGGAGCTGAAACGGCTCATTATATCGCCGTTCTTGTTGGTGTCGAAATACTTTATCGGCAGGTTCTGAAGATGATCGAAAAGGTCTTTTCTGATGACAAGCAT
>USMJ01000151.1 GCA_900555805.1 uncultured Oscillospiraceae bacterium
CCTCGCAAGGGGGTGATGCATATGCAGTATGTTACATATGAAAATCTATTTGCATTTTCAGTGTTAATAATAGGCATAGTAGAATTAGTATATCTGATTCTTTCGCATAAAAATAAGTAAACCGCCCCATGCTCAAAAGTGGCGGTTTTACTTATACTACCATTGAGGGCGTAACCGCTTATCGCAGTACCCTTTTACATTTACATTATACCACAAATCCGCACTTTGTCAATACGGCAAAATGCGGGTTTTTTGTTTCGCTTAAATTATACGGTTATAGCCTGACCTTAGTCAGCCTGCTTTGAATACTTCAGTCTGTAGACTATATTCATAAGCTTGGCTTCGATCGGCTTTATCGGGTCTATCTTTTCGAAAAGCTCGCCGCCGATGTATGCCTTGCAGTTCTTGTCAACGACCATCTCCGCCGCTTCGGCGTTGAATTTGTCCTTGCCGCAGCAAAGCGCGCCGTTGTCCTTCAGAAGAACGGCGTTTCTTCCGCCCTTGAAGGCTCTGCCTATCTTCCTGACAACTCTGCTGCTGTCCTTGTATGCGATGGCCTTGACCGTTGAGCCGGCTATCTGGGCGAAATCGTCAAGCAGCGGCTTGAGCTTTTTGCCTTTTATCGACATGGCGTATATGTCGGGAAGATCCGAATGAATGACATAGTTGACATCCTTGCGGTTCTTGTAGACGCTCATATGAACGACCGCTTCTCTCGGGATCTCCTCACCGTCCGGGGGACAGTCGAAGTCGACCGTGAGAACCTCTTTGCCCGACTTGTCTAAGAGAACCATTATCTCGTCGTCTCTCATACTGTCGAACTTTTCGAGCTGGATCGCCTGATCTCCTGTTCTGAATCTGTCGCCTATATACTTAGCTACGGCGTCGAGCGACTCCGCAACATTTCCGGAAACTTCCTTGTACTTTCTTAAAACAAACTTCGCACAGACAAGCTCAACCTCATTGGCGACCGCGAAAGCTTCTTCGTAGTTCTTACCGAGACAGAGCGCACCGTGGTGGGCCATGATGACCGCCTTTGAGTCTGTTCTCTTGAGCGCGGCGACAACGCCTTCTCTGAGTTTCTTCGTTCCGGGTAAGCCGTAGCCGCCCATGACGACCTCGTCGCCGATGATGTCTTTGCTTCTGCCGTCGATTCCTTTGATGTCAAGGCCGAGGGCGCTGACTATCGAGGCGTTCATCTGGTGGGTGTGAATGACGAAGTTGACCTCGGGTCTGAGAGCATAGCATTGAGCGTGAATGCCTTTTTCGCTCGAGGGCTTGACGCTTCCCTCATATGAGAGGTCGGATATGTTGACTGTGACGATATCGTCGACCGTCAGGCTGTCATAGGGCTTGCCGGACGGGGTAATAACGAACTGGGTGTCGCTGATTCGGCAGCTGACGTTGCCCCATGTTCTCGCGATAAGACCGTATTCAACGAGCTGTTTTCCTGCTTTGATAACGGTTTCTTTGGCTGTGATGATGTCCATACTTTTCCCTCCTGTTTGCGGTACGCAGTGAGTCGGCGCGTACCTTAAATTAGTCAAACAGGGGCGAACAAAGCCGCCCCCCGAAGTTAATATCAATCCTGTTTGATGCCGATGTGAGAGAATACTCTGTCGAAGCGAGCGATAGCGTCGTCGATCATTTCTTCGTTGTAAGCCGCAGAGGTGTAAAGTCTTGAGCCTGCGAGCGTAACAAGGCCTTCCGCCATGTAGGCCGCGCCCATGTGTTCCATTTCCTTCTTGCGGATGCTCGTCTCGGAAAGAACCTGGGGTACTGTCCAGAGTTTCTTCCAGTTGATCGAGAACTGGAGAGTGCCGACCGTTTCGAGGTGGCATATCGAGCCCTGGTTGAACGCGACGAACGGAAGGTGGCGTCTTTCGATGATCTCGTTGAGACCGGCGATGATTCTGTCACCCATCTGACCTGCCTTCTGGCAAGCGTTTGTTCTGTCGATTTCTTCAAGTGTATAGTAACCTGCAACGCAGCTGAGCGGGTTAGCGCTCATTGTGCCGCCGCAGAATGCCTTCTTGACCTTTTCGCCCGTGGCGTCGAGACCTGCGCCGAGATACTTCATGTATTCTCTCTTACCGCCTACGCCGCCAGCTCCGGGATAGCCGCCTGCGATGACCTTGCCGAAGATAGTGAGGTCGGGCTCGCAGCCGAAGTAGCCCTGAGCGCCTGCCATACCGATACGGAAGCCTGTGACGACCTCATCGAAGATAAGGAGCGCGCCGTATTTGCGGCAGAGTCTTTCAACGCCCTTGCAGAAGTCTGCGTCGACCGGACGCGAACCGCTCTCAGGACCGATAGCTTCAAGATAAACAGCCGCCGTGCCGCCTCTGAACTGGTTGAGTCTGAGAACTCTCTCGAGGTCGTTGAGGTCATTGGGGAAGAATTCCTGAGTGTCTCTCATGATTCTCGCAGGAACGCCGCTTGCCTGTGTGAACTTCGTGCCGGGGATGCGGATACCGTAGCCGAGCTGATCTGACCAGCCGTGGTAAGCGCCGCCCATCTTGACGATGTTTCTCTTCTTCGTGGCAAGTCTCGCGATTCTTGCCGCGCACATACAGGCTTCTGTACCCGAACCCAGCATTCTGAACATATCGACCGTGGGAACGGAGTCGGCTATCTTCTTGGCGAGCTTATATTCGAACTCATGGAAAAGACCTGTTGACGGTCCGCAGGTATTGAGAAGGTCGATGACCTGGCTTCTGACCTCTATCGGGTTTGAGCCGAGGACGGTCGGGCCGCCCGCCTGCAGGAAGTCGTAGTACTCATTTCCGTCGATATCATAGAGCTTAGCGCCCTCCGCCTTTGTGAAAACAAGGGGGAACGGATAGTTGAAGGCGAGGTTATGCTGAACGCCGCCGGGGATATACTTTTTAGCCTCCGTGATCATCTCTTTGGATTTGAGGCACTTTTTGTTGAAGTAGTTTTCCTCATAATCGGCGAGAGCCTCGGGTGTGATTGTGTAGATCGGCATTTTGATAAGCTCGTTGAGCTTAGCGTCGATCGCTCTTGCGTCGGGATATTGGGATATTGAAAATCTTGTATCCATTGATATTTCCTCCGTCAAAACCAGTTTGGTGAGCAACTGCTAATAATTGATTTAAGTATATACGATTAGATTTGGATTGTCAAGAATATATCATAATGTTAATATTTTTTAGTACGGGGGAGCGAGTGCTTGTCGGGGGTTGTGCTCGGGGGTAGGCGAAGAGACCGCCGCACGGGCTTGCGAGCGTACTCGCGGCGGCGTAAGCCGTTGGGAGTGCGCGAGTAAGCTCGCCGCTGCACGGACTTACGGCTTGCAGGGAGTTGGTGTTCGGCTGATCGCGGCGAACGGCGGTCGGGCGTGTACCCTGCGCCGTTAGGCGTAGGGTGCCGTACGGACGCCGCAGATCAGGGTTCCAAATCCAAGGTGTGAACTCCCCTCTTGCATTCACTCGGTGTACATAGTATAATAGCGAACAGGAACAATAACAGGACAAATTTTCGGAGGAGACAAAGTGAGAAACAGATTGAAAGAAGAAGTCGAAGATTCGGAAAAGTTTATCCGAGAGCCGATCGAACGGTTCAAGGTCCACGCGCAAAAAGCCGCCGCATACAAGAGGTTCGGACGAAAGCTCAACATAACCGAAGCCAAAGGCGAAGAGGACGACGAGACGGTCGTCACGGTCAGAGCGCGGATGGACGGCTACGACGCGTTCATAGAGGCGGTGTTCTTGGACGACCTCGGAGCGGATGTCGGACAGTATATCGTCTACCCCGGCTCGGATATGAAATTCGACTTGTCGAATATACTCATGGCGCTGGAGGTCGACGATTTTAACGACTACACATATATATGCGACGTTATCGAGGACGACGAAATCAACGAAGCCACAGACAGACTGATGGACGCGCTGTCGGAATATGACTGCTGTATCAAAAAAGCGGGCGAGGGAGACAACCTGAAAAGGCTCACCGAAATAAAGCAGGCGGACGAGCTTGTGGAATCAAGGGAAGACGGAAGTCTTAAAGACCTGATTCGTCTCGGCAAAGCGGCAAGCAAATACGAAAAAAAGCCGAACGGGAAAACCCGAATGAAATATATCGCCGCTTTGGAAAGCTATGAACTGAAATTCGGACTTCACACGAAGGACAAAAGAATACTCGAAAAGCTGAAATCGGGGGCGGACATAGAATTCGGAAAGGACATCGGCGAAAGCGTCGAGGACGAATATTCA
>USMJ01000152.1 GCA_900555805.1 uncultured Oscillospiraceae bacterium
TCCCTCGCGCACTCACTCCCCCGTACAAAAAAAGCATTATATTATATAGAAAGCGCACGGATTTTTCCGCGCGCCGAAAACTTATTTCAATCTTTCTATCAGGCATACGCTGTGCGCCGCTATGCCCTGCTGTTCGCCGGTGAAGCCGAGGCCCTCTTCGGTGGTCGCTTTCACGCTGACCGAGTCGAAGTCGACCTTGCACGCCGCCGCGATGTTCTCCCTCATGCGCTCGATATAAGGCATGAGCTTCGGCCTTTGCGCGAGCACGGTTGCGTCGATATTTATGACGTGCCAGCCGTTTTCCGCGAGCCTGTCCGCGACCGCCGAAAGCAGTTCCAAACTATCCGCGCCCTCGTATCTGTCGTCGGTGTCGGGGAAAAGTTTGCCGATGTCGCCGAGCGCCGCTGCGCCTAAAAGCGCGTCCGATACGGCGTGGAGCAACACGTCCGCGTCCGAGTGGCCGAGCAGACCTTTTTCGTGCGGAATTTCGACTCCGCCGAGGATCAGTTTTCTGCCCTCAACGAGCCTGTGGACGTCATATCCGTGGCCGATTCTCATGATTTCTCCTCCTTTGAAAAACAATCCTTCGATTTTTCGATAAATTCATCATATGTAGTAAAAGTATTCAGCACCTTAACAAAAGCCGAAGTCGATAGCCGCGTCGGCAAGCCGAGATATTTCAGCAGCTTTTCGCGCTTAGCTCGGCTGTTTTTGCCGCCCGAAAGTCCGAGTTCATAGAGATCAACATTCGTTATTTCCCGTTTAGAACTGCTTTTGGTCTCGTAACAGGTCACACCGGCTTTATCGAGAGCTTCAAGAATGATTTTTTTCGGTACGCCCTCAACTCCCAGCTTGCCCTCCTTTGACGGCTCGGTTTTTCGTTTTTCCTTGCCGAAAATGTCGGGCATATAGACGTGGGTTATTCTGTCGGCAGGTATACTTCCGCCCAAAAATGAGCGTATTTTGAAGCCCGCCGAATCGCTGTCGGTCATGATGATTATGCCTTTTTCCTCAGCGAGACGTCTTATCAGCCGCTGTTTTTCCCTGTCTTTGAAGATTCCGAACCCGTCGGTTTCGATTATCAGCCCATCGATTATCGAGGACAGCTTGATTTTGTCATACCGCCCCTCGACTATCACTGCCTGTTCAAGCTTTATCATGTTTCACCTATATGAGCATCAGCCGCACCATGAGCTGTTCGATCGCGAGTCTGGCTCCGCTCGCGTCGACGCCCGTTTTGAGTTTTTCGTCGGTTTCGGCGAGAATTTCGAGGGCGTTTCTGAGCTGGCTTATGCTGAGCTTTGACGCGTTTCTTGCGCCGTTTGTGAGTCTGAATTCTTTGTTTCTGTAGTTGAAATGAGATGCCAATGCCGTGGCATTTTCGCCGTTTGTCAGAGCTACTTTTGCGCGGTACATGTCAATGTATGCGCTTATCAAAGTTCCCATAATGAGGGTAGGTTCCGTCTTTCGGAAGAACAGTATGTCAAGCATTTCATAGGCTTTGTCGAAGTTTCCGGCGACGAGAGCCTTTGATAAGCTGAATGTCGTCGCTTCAAGCGATTTTACCGCAACTGCGTCAACAGCCTTTTTCGTCACTTCGCCCTTGCCCGTGAAGAAGCAAACCTTATCAAGCTCATTCAGAAGAACGGTCATATCGTCGCCGACGACGGATATCAGATATTTGGCAACATCGGTCGACATGGAGCATTCTCTTTTCTGCGCTCCTGCGACGAGTATCTTTGTCAGCTCCGAAACGGTTTTCCTGCTTAAATTGACGCAGCTCCCGTTAGCCGAAACAAGCTTTATGATCTCCGCCCACTTCTTGTCTTTAGGATCAACCTCCGCGGTGTCTTGCCAAAAGATGAGAATTGTTGTTTCGGGAACATCTCCTATAAGCTGTGCAAGCTTCTTATTCTCGGAAGCCGAAAGTTTATTAAGCGGCATATCATTGACAAGCGTAACATTGTATTCGCCCATCATAGGCAATGCTTCGCAGCACTCGGCTATAATGTCGAGTGTTGCGTCTTTGCCGTCGACAGTGTGAAGGTTGAAAGTTTTGAAGCTTTCGTCAACCGTTCTGTCGATTATTCTGTTTATATAGAGCTGTTTCAAATAGCTTTCTTCACCGTAGAAAAGGTAGACATTGGAATACGTCTTACTTCTTATCTGCGTTTTTATGCCGCTTTCGTCTATTATCGCCATTACTTAACGAAAAGAGGAAGCTCCTGAAGGAAGATTATGTCGTCGCGCTTTGCTGCGTCGCCCTCGGCCAAAATTGCTGCTTTTCCGACTATATCGGCGTCAAACTTTTCGACCAGAGCAATTACGGCAAGCAGAGACTCGCCCGTACTTATAACGTCATCAACGATGAGAACTTTTTTTCCTCTCATCTGTTCGCCCTCAAGTCCGTCAAGATAAACGGTCTGGAGCGCGTCGGTCGTGATCGAGCGGACATGGACGGAAACGGGGTCTTTCATATAGAGCTTTGCGCCCTTGCGGCAGATGAAATACGGCTTGCCGCTCTGTTTCGCCATTTCGTATGCGAGGGGGATTCCCTTGGCTTCGGGCGAGACGATATAGTCGAATTCCGGGCACTTTTTGAGAAGCTCGGTAGCCGAGTTGACGGTCATTTCAACATCGCCGAAGATAACGAACGCGGCGATATCAAGCTTATCGTTGACCGGGCAGATGGGAAGGTCTCTTTCAAGACCGGCAATGTTTATTTTATAGGTTTTCATTTTAATATCCTCCGAAAATTTATATTGTTCTTGTGGTTACTGCGGCGTTTATCAGCCCGGAGGCCATGTCATGTCTCTGCCGCCGAGAACATGAAAGTGAAGATGTTTGACCGACTGCTGGCCTCTCTCGCCGATGTTGCTGACGACCCTGAAGCCCTCGTCTAATTTTTCCTGTTTCGCTATCTTAGCTATAACCTCGAAGATATGAGCTACGACGGCGCTGTTGCTCTCGTCGACCGTCGCTGCGCTTTCTATATGCTCCTTGGGAATAACGAGAATATGGGTCGGAGCCTGCGGATTTATGTCTCTGAAAGCGAACACGGTGTCGTCCTCATAGACTTTCGTCGACGGGATCTCGCCTGCCGCTATCTTACAAAAAAGACAATCGCTCATTTTGTTTCTCCTTTCGTCTCTTATTTAAGCATTGATTTTATTATCTCAGCCGCCTGCTCAACCGCTGACGGGAGTTTTTCGATTTCCTTTGCGCCTGCCATTGCGCTGTCGGGCTTTCCTCCGCCCGAGCCACCTGCGAGCTTAGCCGTTTCTCTGGCTATGTTGCCTGCGTGCGCGCCTTTAGCCGTCGCCGCCTTGCCGCAGACAACGCAGATATTTCCGCTGCCTTTGGCTTTCTGAACGCCTGCGACAACTCCGATATACTCGTCGCCGCGGCTCTTAACCATGTCACACATTTTGCGAAGTTCATCGGGTGTTGTGTCGTCGAGGTACGCGGTGACTAACTTCAAGCCGTCAATATCCTTAACAGCGGAAAGCGCGGATGAAGCCTTGATGTTCGCTATCTCGGCTCTGAGCTTTTCTATCTCTTTATCTTTTGACTTAAGATCAGCCGCTATAGCCGCCGCCTTGGTTTCAAACTCGGAAATGTTTGAAATTTTCAGCGTATTTGCCGCTTTATGCATAGTTTCGAGCGTACCGCCGAGATAATCGAGAACGCCGTAGCCCGTATAGCCCTCAATTCTTCTGACGCCTGCCGCAACGGAAGATTCCGTGACGATCTTGAACAGGCCGAGTTCGCCGGTGTTATCGACATGAGTTCCGCCGCAAAGTTCTATCGAGAAGTCGCCGATCTTGACAACTCTGACGATATCGCCGTATTTCTCGCCGAACAGAGCCATAGCACCCGATTTTTTTGCCTCTTCAATGGGCATCACATCGGCGACAACGGGGAGACCGGAAAGAATTGCGTTGTTGACAATGCTTTCGACCTGTCTGAGTTCGTCTGCACTTAGTGCCTGGAAATGAGTAAAATCGAATCTTGCACGATGCTCGTCAACGTATGAGCCGGACTGTTCGACATGACTTCCGAGAACTTTGCGGAGTGCCGCCTGGAGCAGGTGCACCGCAGAATGGTTACGTGAAATTGCAGCTCTTCTTTCGGCATTGACTTCGGCATGCGCCTTACCGAGCGCAATTTCTCCGCTTACCAGTCTGCCGATATGAACAGTCTGGTGGTTGACTGTTTTCTTTGT
>USMJ01000153.1 GCA_900555805.1 uncultured Oscillospiraceae bacterium
CGGTTTTCGGAACGAAAACCGTTTTGCCGTCCCGCCTCTTGATGGGATTCGGGCTTTCTGATCAGACCCGAAGTAAGCCTTGCCGTGCGCTGAAAACCATGTCTTTCTGATGCTTAGTTACCTTTGTAGGCTCTCCGAAGCAAGCTTCGTATCGCCTAATGTACAGCTTCCAAGCGCGGCGATAAAGGGCAGCACGGCGAGGGTGGCAAAAGCTCCGCGCTTCGCCGCGGAGTACCGCAAGCCGCCAAAGCGGCTTGCGGCAGTTTCTCCTGCGGAGAAACCTTTTGCCGCCGAATCCCATCACTCTCCCAAGACAAAACCGTGACCGCAGGCCAAGCCTGCGGTCATTGAAATTTGTATAGCTTTTTTCAGTCGACATACTGTTCGATTATATCGAACAAATCTCTGTCATATTCGCTGTGATCATCGGCTGCCGCCGTTCCCTTTTCCGAGGCGTCGGATATAAGCTCGTTGACTTTCTCCGTCAGAGCCATGACCATCTCTTTAAGCTGTTCTCTTTCCGAGGGGCTGTCCGTTTCGTCGGGCTTGCTGTCCGCAAGCTCTTTCAATTCGAGCTTAAGGCTTTCGTTTTCGCTCTCAAGCCGCCCGTACCTTTCGGAGATATCGGCGTTCTCGGCCTTGACCTTCGCAAGTTCCGCCTTGACATCCTCAAGCTCGGTGTTCACTATAGCGAGTTCTTTTTCTTTCTGCGACAGCTTTTCGTGAAACTCGTCGGTTATCGCCGAGATATAGTTCATGACGTCCTCTCGGTCGAAGCCGCCTAAGTTCGCTTTTTTAAATATGATATCGTTTTCCATCAAAATATCCCTTTCAGGTATCGCCTTATTTGTTCTTGCGGTAAATATTCGCCTCAAACGGTCTTAATACCGAAGCGAGCGCGCCGTAGTTCGACTTGACGAGCGTATAGCCGTTCGCCGTGCGTTTTCTCGGTCTTTCCTTGGCTGTGAGGTTGATCTCAACAAAGAATTCGTCGTTCTCGTCTTTTCTGAAGTATGTCAGAACATCGGAGAACTTCTCGTTTTCGAGTATGAAGTCACCGTAGACAAGGGTCGGATTTTCGTGGCGAATAGCCGTCATCGCGCGGTAGAAATTGAGCACCGAGAAGCTGTCCTTATCCTCTGTTCCGACGTTGATATATTTATAGTTTCCGTTGACCTCGATCCAGGGCGTACCCGTAGTGAATCCGCCGTTTGTCTCATCGCTCCACTGCATCGGAGTTCTCGCGTGGTCGCGGCTGCCGGCGAGAACGATATCGAACGCGTCGCTTGCGCTCTTGCCTTTTTCGATAAGCTCTTTATAGAGGTTAAGGCTTTCGACATCTTTAAACTGATTGATATTCTCAAACGGGATATTCGTCATGCCGATCTCCTGTCCCTGATAGATAAACGGTGTGCCTTTGAATGTCATCTGCATAAGAGCAAGCAGCTTGCTGAGCTCCTCCTGATATTTTCCGTCAGGGCAGACCTTGGTCGTCATTCTAGGCCAGTCGTGGTTCTCGAAGAAAACAACAGGCCAGCAGTGGTTGCCGTAGCCGAGCTGCCACTTGACAAGTTCCTTAGCCATAGGTCTGAGATCGTATGTATACTTCTGGAAACGCTTTTTGCCCGGGTTATCCATGTGGTCGAACGAAAAAACGGTGTCGAGTTCGCCTCTGTCGTCGCCTGTCATGAGTTTGCTCATTTCGATTCCCGTTCCCTGACATTCGCCTATAGTGAAGGTGTCATAGTTTCCGAAGGTTTTTTCTCTCATTTCGTGAAGGTACTTGTGGAGTTTCGGCCCGTAGAAGTAATGTTCAACGCCCTTGAAGCCCATGAGCGTACCTATAACCTCGTTTCCGTCTGGAAGTCCGTCAGCCTTGGAAATAAAGCTGATAACGTCCATTCTGAAGCCGTCTATTCCCTTCTCGAGCCACCAGTTTATCATGTCATAGAGATCTTTTCTGAGATTTTCATTCTCCCAGTTGAGATCCATCTGCTTCTTGGTGAACAGGTGCATTGCCCACTGTTTTCTTTCGGGGTAGTAATTCCATGCCGGGCCGCTGAAAATCGACGTCCAGTTATTCGGAGGCGTATTCTCGTCGCCGTCTCTCCAGATGTAGTAGTCCTTATACGGCGAATCGGGATCGGAAACAGAGCTTTTGAACCACTCATGCTCGTCGGAGCTGTGGTTTATGACAAGATCCATGATGAGCTTCATTCCGCGCTTATGTATCTCGGAAAGAAGTCTGTCGAAGTCCTCCATTGTTCCGAATTCATGCATGATAGCCTTATAATCTCTGATGTCATAGCCGTTGTCGTCATTCGGCGAATCATAGACGGGACTGCACCAGATGGCGTCAACTCCGAGAGATTTGAGGTAGTCAAGCTTTTCGATTATACCGCAGAGGTCGCCTATTCCGTCGCCGTTCGAATCCTTGAACGATCTCGGATATATCTGATAAAAGACCGCCTCTTTCCACCACTTATGCTGAATGGGAACGTCTCCCGTATCGGGAATATCCGTTTCACAGTTGAGCATATTTATAAGAGCGTCTATAACCGTGTCGTCAAGCTTGCCCATGGATATCTTTTTGAGAGAGCCTATCTTAAGCTTACCTATCGGTGTCTTTGTGATAAGGGCGCTGTTTAAGCCCATGGAATAGAACACCTTATTGAGCAGGTCGCTGCCGACGGGTGAAGCGAGGACTTCATTTATTGTCGTGTCTCTTGTTACGGTAACTGATTTCATCATATTATCTCCTTATTCGATTTATATTGTTAAAGCCGAACATACGGTGGCTCATTTTACTTTGATATAATACACTAAAGCGTTTGACAATACAATAAAATTGCTGTAAATTATTTGACATTTTTTCCATTTGTATGTAGAATATAATTGCTGAAATTATGTTCGGCATAAAAAATTATAAGGAGATAAAAATATGGATATATCCGAAATTCTCAAAAAAGTAGATCATACCGTTCTCGGTCAGGCTTCAACATGGAGCGACATCAAAGCTCTCTGCGACGACGGAATAAAGTATAACTGCGCCAGTGTATGCATCCCCCCTGCGTACGTCAAACAGGCGAAGGAATATGTCGGCGACAAGCTCGCTGTATGCACGGTCATCGGTTTCCCGAACGGCTATAACACAACAGCCTGCAAGGTTTTCGAAACAGAGGACGCCGTAAAGAACGGCGCGGACGAAATCGACATGGTCATAAATATCGGTATGCTCAAAGATAAGCGCTATGACGACGTTTTAAACGAGATCAAGGCCATCAAAGCCGCCTGTCACGGAAAACTCCTCAAGGTCATAATCGAGACCTGCCTTCTGACAGATGAAGAAAAGGTCAAGATGTGTCACATTGTTTCGGACTCCGGAGCGGACTATATCAAGACCTCAACAGGCTTCTCAACGGGCGGAGCGACAAGAGAAGATATCAAGCTCTTCGCAGAAAACGTCGCACCGCATCTCAAGATAAAAGCCGCTGGCGGAATTGCAAGCATCAAGGACGCGCAGGACTTCATAAACCTCGGCGCAAGCAGACTCGGAACAAGCCGAATCGTCAAGATAGTCAAAAACGAAAGCTCAAACGCTTCGTACTGATAAGGAGGAGAATTATGAACACACCGCATATCAATCTTAAAGACGGCGAATTCGCCAAGACCGTGCTTATGCCGGGCGATCCGCTCAGAGCTAAATTCATAGCCGAAACATATCTCGAAAACGCCGTCCTCATCAACAATGTCAGAGGAATTCATGGATACACCGGCGAATATAAGGGCAAGAAAGTATCCGTTATGGCGAGCGGAATGGGTATGCCCTCGATCGGCATATATTCCTATGAGCTTTATAATTTCTTCGGCGTTGACAATATCATCAGAATAGGCTCGGCGGGCGGTCTTTCCGATTCGCTGAAACTTCGCGACATAGTATTCGGAATCGGAGCGAACTCGAACTCGAACTTCGGAAGCCAATACGGCGTAAACGGAACTATCGCTCCGACATGCAGCTATAAGCTTCTGACGACAGCCGTCGAAAAGGCAAAGGAAATCGGCGCAAGGGATACGGTTTTTGGCTCGCCCAACGGACTGGACAGCCACCTGACAGCTGAGCAGCACCACTCCACCGCCTACGATATGGCGTTGATTGGGGCGTATGCGCTGGAAAACGAAACCTTTCGGG
>USMJ01000154.1 GCA_900555805.1 uncultured Oscillospiraceae bacterium
GCATTAGATGTATACTTTACCAATATCGGTATGAAAAAAAGCAGACCCGGCGTTAAGCTTACATGCATGTGCCGGGAAAAGCAGCGAGAACAGATGCTTGAGTGCATATTTAAGCACACAACGACACTTGGCGTGAGGGAATATGTCTGCAAAAGATACGAGCTTGGCCGCAGCGAAAAGACGGTGCGGACGCAGGATGGCGAGGTTCGTGTCAAAACTTCGTCCGGCTATGGCGCTGTGCGTGAAAAGGCGGAGTACGAGGACCTCGCGGCCCTTGCGCGCAAAAGCGGAAAAACCATCGCGCAAATAAGAAGCGAAGCATTAAAAGTCAATAAGTAATTATAAGCAACAACTCCCGAAAGCACTTGCTTTCGGGGCGGCATTATCTATCCTGATCAAAGCAACGATTCGATTTTAGCTTTGATCTTATTTATGTGCGGAGCTTCAAACTTTGTGACAACTCCGAATGTGTAGCCGTCGCTTACACCGAGCTCATTTGTCGGAGTACCGTCAATTATTAAAGCGGCCTTTGTGAAAGTCTCGACCTGCGCCGCCATAAGGTCGATGTCGAATTTATCCATGCAGTGATTCTTTTCGTCGACCACGCAGAGATAACTCGGACCGGGGACAAGCGATATCGTCGGGATGCCGACGTTGAACAGCGGCTGACCCTCGCCGAAGTGGAGAACATTACAGCCTCGGTATGATACCGTTCTGACATTGTCTCTGCCCTCAAGAGCTTCATAATAGATCTCGTCGAGCTTCTCGTTGCCGGTGTAGCACATTTCAATGTCTATCGGGTTTGTCTTGAGATAGGCGTTGTGACCCTCGTTGTCGGTGAATTCCTCGCAGCCGAGATGTTCGACCGTCAAACCTGCGACAGCCTTGATGTGATCAAGTTCGCCGTCCCAAAGTTCGGGGTGATCATGGAGCCATCTTGAAGTGACCTGAATAGCTCCGGGAGCTTTCAGAGCAGGAAGTCTGAAGTGACCCGTCATGAATACAAATATAATAGATCTCTTCGGCTTGTGCTTTTTGAAATATCTCATCATCGAAAGCAGGGCGATAGGGCCGTTTTCCTCAACGCAGTTTACACCGTCGGTGTGAGTGTTGACGATAATGGCTTCCTTGTTATTTTCACCTTCAATAATTGAATAGAATGTCTCTGTCTGACAATACTCTTCTATATCGGCGTCGAGAACTACCGTTGCTTCTTCACCCTTACGGATGGCTTCCAATACTCTCTTGCCTTGGGTGGGGTTGACCCATATCGCCGGCATTCCCTGATAATCGAGAATGAACGGAAGATATTGACCTTCGACGCAGTCGTCCGAAATGCCCTCCCAAATGCAGATAACCGCCTTAGCGCCTGAGAACTGGGCGACCTTAAGGAATGGGAAGTTTGCAAATGTCGTCAGAACAGGACCGCCGTATCTTCTCGGAAGATCAAGCCCCTCGGGCTTTGAGTTTCTTCTGTCCTCGACAAGAACGGTCGGAACGCTTAAATTGCTGACCTTGACAACGCAGACTTTGTCTCTCGCTTTCGGGATAAAGCCGATATGCTTTTCATAGACTTCGACAAGCTGCCCTCTGACGCCGTCGGGGCCTGTTGTTCCCGAATAGGGATACGCCGAAGAAACGGGGATATCCTCGTCGCCGTCTTCTGTGTGAAGAGTGAGAGAAGCGGACTTTTTCTCCCAGCGCATAAATGTTTTGAGATCCGAGTTTACATCGATGTCCATTGCCCTGATCTCGTTTTTGAGATATTCGATGAATTCCTTGTGCGCCTTACATCCGGTGTACCTTGCGCCGAAAGAGTTCATCGTTTCAACGCCTTTGAGCAGCTCTTTCTTGCTCATAAGTTCTTTTGGATTAAATTCTATCATTTCAATTCCTCCTATACAGACAATTTTATTTCTTTCGGCGTCTTTTGTCAATAAAACAGGGAAGATATTTATTAAGAATTTTTATTTTATAAGGTACACGCCGAATGCCTGCAAACAGTCGGCGCGTACCCCGAAAAATAATTTCAAAAAATTTTGAAAAAACTCTTGACAAACGAACATCAATAGGGTAGAATAAGCACAGATAATGATAGTAATTATCATTATCACTAAGGAATAGATTGGAGCAGCATTTATGCCTACTTCAAGAAAAAGCAAACAAAGAGAGGCCGTACTCGAAGATTTGCTTTCAAGGTACGATCATCCGACAGCGGAAGATGTTTTCTTTTCGCTCAAAGAAAAGATGCCGAACATCAGCCTTGCGACGGTTTACCGAAATCTCTACTTGCTCCACAGCGAGGGCAAGATAAAGGCGATAACGGCGACCGATGCAGTGCATTATGACGGCCATATGACGAACCACCGTCATGTCATATGCAACCGCTGCGGCAGGATATTCGACATTGACATGGATGTCGGACCCGAACTTATCGAACTTGCAAGACAAAAATTCGACGGCACTATCGATGACTGTAAGCTTATATTTTACGGTTTGTGCAAAGAATGCAAAGAAAAAGAATAATTTGATTTGGAGGAACAAAACATGAAAAAGTATTATTGTCCCGTATGCGGCTATGAAAGCGACGAACCCATTGAGATCTGCCCGATCTGCAAGGCAAAGATGAAAGTCAGAGAGTCCGAAGACAGAACATGGGCTGCCGAACACATTGTCGGCGTAGCTAAAGACGTTGATCCCGCTATCGTTCAGGGTCTCAGAGAGAACTTCAACGGCGAATGCTCCGAAGTCGGTATGTATCTCGCCATGGCGAGAGTAGCTCACAGAGAGGGATATCCCGAGATCGGTCTCTACTGGGAAAAGGCTGCCTACGAAGAGGCAGAGCACGCAGCAAAGTTCGCAGAGCTTTTAGGTGAAGTTATCACCGATAGCACGAAGAAGAACCTTGAGATGAGAGTTGCCGCAGAGAACGGCGCAACACTCGGCAAGTTCGAGCTTGCGAAGATGGCTAAGGAGCAGGGCCTCGACGCTATCCATGACACTGTTCACGAAATGGCAAGAGACGAAGCCCGACACGGAAAAGCGTTCGAAGGTCTTCTTAAGAGATATTTCGGCGAATAACGGAGGATCTGAAGATGAAACATGTTTGCCCTTGCGGCTATGTTTACGACCCGGAACTCGGCGATCCGGATAATGGCGTTGCTCCCGGCACGCCTTGGGAGGATGTACCCGAAGATTGGGTATGCCCCACCTGCGGTCTCGGAAAAGACGTTTTTGAAAAAGAATAATTCCGGTTATGAACCGAGAAACGACACGATTTGCTAAATGCAGACCGTGTCGTTTGTTTTATTTTTTATTCTGTCATCAGCCGAAGAATGTTTTTTTCGGTATTTCGCTCATACTTCACGCCGAAAAGCTGACAAACATCCTCCAGATACAACGCCGGAACTGCGTCCTTTAACATGACGGGATGCGAAAGCATGACGTCATGTTCGTCTTTTTGCGCATAGGCTCTGCCGCACACGACCGTATATCGGCTTTTTTGCGTGCAAAGCTCCAGCGTTCCGCTATCCTTAAACCACTCATAGGTTTTAATGCCGAGCGTCTTGTAAAGCCCGCTTTCCGGGTCGAGCGGTATCACAACGTCTTTGCCGTGTTCTGCCGGATAATCGCCGAAAAACAGCGGTCTGCCGTCGCTGCCGTAAATGCACAAATGCTTCAAAGCGGCAAAAAAGGTAACACTGCGTAACTCAAACGTTCCGTGTTCGACCGGAATGATCTTGAAGCCGTAAATCGTGCCCGACCACCATGCATGGTTATCTAGATGAAGCGGACGATATTCATACGGCACAAGCGAATTGCACCAAATACGCGCGGCGTTTTCGCGGCAGTAATTGCTTTTGTCCGGGACATTGGACGGAATGAGAAAAATATTCTGCGGTTCGCTGTTGGAATACAGTTTGTTGGCGCAGTCAACACGCAAATACGATATTTCGGACGCGTCCCAACCAACCGTTTTTAACTCCATTTCGGCAAACGGCTCTGTGGTTTCGCCTTTGAGCATACCGTCTTCGATGCGGACATTTTTCATGCCGCGGAATTCCCATTTATCAAGGTCTTCCTCTGTTTTGAATTCAAGCTTTCTGACGGAAATTTCTTTTTCGGGCAGCGGACGTTCGTCATATCCTTGGCGTTTCAACTTTCGTCTCGAATCCGGATAAAGATAT
>USMJ01000155.1 GCA_900555805.1 uncultured Oscillospiraceae bacterium
GCTTTTTTCTATCCTTTTTTCAATTTCAGTCTCACATCTATTGTAACTCTACAAAAGTTATCGACAAAGGAAAAAGCGATGGTTGACAGAGTCACGAAATTGTGGTATAATCATAATAACAAGTTATAGTATAAGAGGAGTATACTCGTGCGCGGGAGGTCCCAGGTGCAAATCCGGGTGCTTGTTGACTTAGCGCATATTCGCACATTTTGTTGGATATGTATATATGCAAGTAGTAGTATAGGGTGAGTACGCGGTGATGGCCGAGGCTCCGGTTGAAATCCGGACGCTTGCTTCGAGAGCGCATATGCGCTCTTTTTTTATGCCCGAAAGAGGTGATAACATGACATTTTCCGTTCTGTCGGAAAAACAAAAGACGCTTTTTAAGTGGTGTCACGGGGATGATAACCCGTATAACTCAATAATCTGTGACGGCGCAGTCCGTAGCGGTAAAACTTCCGCTATGACTGTGTCGTTTGTTTTATGGGCGATGCTGCACTTTGATAACGCCGACTTTGCGATATGCGGAAAGACCGTTCGTTCGGCGGAGAGGAATATCATCATGCCCTTGCAGTCGAGCGACGATCTGAAAGCATACTACGACCTCGGATATACCCGATCGTCAAATGTTCTGACCGTCACTGGGCAGGGCAGGACTAACCGCTTTTATGTCTTCGGCGGCAGAGATGAAAGCTCATACACCCTCATTCAGGGCATCACGCTTTCGGGCGTCCTGCTCGACGAGGTTGCGCTCATGCCGCGCTCGTTTGTCGAGCAGGCGATAGCCAGAACGCTCTCCGTCTTCGGCAGCAAGCTGTGGTTTAACTGCAACCCCGAGGGGCCTCAGCATTGGTTTTATACCGAATGGATACAAAAGGCGGAAGAAAAGAAAGCCCTGCATCTGCACTTTCTGATGACCGACAACCCGATAATGAGCCGCGAAAAATTAGAAGAAGCCGAGCGAATGTTCAAGGGCGTGTTCTACGACCGCTATGTCAAGGGGCTTTGGGTGCAGGCGGAGGGGCTGATCTATCCCGATCAGGCTCACGGCGTCTCGATCGTCCCGACGGCGGAGCGGAAATATCAGACCTACTGCGTCTCGATCGACTACGGGACGCTCAATCCGTGTTCCATGGGACTGTGGGGCTACTGCGAAGACGAGAAATGCTGGTTTAGGGTACGGGAATATTACTACTCGGGGCGAGACAGCGGTCGACAGCAGACCGACGAGGAGTATTATAACGCTTATGCGAAGCTGACCGAGGGTCTGAAGATAAAGACCACGGTTGTCGATCCGTCGGCGGCGTCGTTTATCGCCACTCTCAGGCGGCACGGAAAAACGGTTACACCCGCCGACAACGCCGTTATTGACGGGATAAGAGAGACGGCGAGAGCCTTGAGCGACGGAAGAATAAAAATAAACGACTGCTGCACTGCGACAATAAAGGAATTCGGCGCGTACCGTTGGGACGAAAAGTGCGCCGAGGACAGACCGATAAAAGAGTTCGACCACGCTATGGACGATATGCGATATTTTGTCTATACCGTCTTAGCTAAGCCGAACGTCAAAATAAAAGCCAAACCGAAAGGACTGTAAGCATGATTATTTATATAGACAGAGCCGCTGTGCCGGACACCGAGAATATCTCGAACGAAGTGTTTAAGTATCTTCTTAATCACGCAAGACCCGAAATTAAGAGATATGACGACTTATACCGAGCATATCTCGGAAAAAACAAGCCCGAAAAGGCGGATAAGAACGAAGTCAGGGTCAACATCAACTATGTCAAGTATGTCGTCGATATCGTCAGAGCGTTTTATCTCGGCGAGCCGGTCAAGTATGACAGCAACGACGAGAGCAATTCCGCAAATGACGGAAAGCCGCTTTCCGGCGGAACGGAAGTCACCGTCAGAAACGGAAAGGTCGTCAAACACGAATGGGACGCAATCGCAGGCAGAAAGCTCGATATAAGACCGATCCTCGATGCGTACGACAAACAGGTTATCTCTAAGGTCGACAGCAAGATCGGCAAGTATATCTCCCTGTTCGGCGAGGCGCAGGAGCTGTTATATGCCTCGGACGACGACATTCCGCAGCCGAAAAGCTGTGTGTTCGCGCCGCAGGAGTGTATCTTAGTGCGCGACAACACGGTCGAACATCGCGATCTGTTTTTTATGACATTCGAGGAGCGGGAAAGAGTTTCGAACGAGCAGAAATATTGGGCGGTCACGGTCTATACGGACAAGTCAGAGCGCAAATATGAAAGCACGGATCTCGAATCGTTCTATTTCGTCGCCGCCGAGCCCAAAGAGACATTCTTCGGCGCGGTCCCGTGCGTTAATTATGACAACGACGACGAGAGACAGGGCGACGCGGAACAGCTCGTCGGGCTGTCAGAGGCTCTCAGCGACCTGATGAGCGACCGCCTGACCGACAAGAAGAAGTTCATAGACAGTATCCTCGCTATCTTCGGAACGGAGCTTGACAACGACGAAGCTGACGGCGAAAGCGCAGCCGAAAAGCTCAAAAAATATAAAATGATCGACGGCCTGCCCATCGATGCGCGGATAGAGTATATCCAAAAGGTGTTTGACGAGAACTCGGTCAAGGTTCTCTGCGACGATCTTATCCGTGAAATTCATAAGGTCAGTATGACCGTTGACATGAGCGACGAGGCTTTCAGCGGCAACATAACAGGCGTTGCGCTTAGTATGAAGTTCCTGCCGATGAGCTTCCTCGCCAAGAGCAAGATCCGCTCCATGGACGAGGGGCTTAAACGCCGATTCGAACTATACAACACATGGCTCAGCCGCAATATGGGCGTTCCGACCGTCCCGACGAGCGATATTGATGTCGTTTTCACTATCGATATGCCGTCGAATTTATCCGAGATGACCGATATCGTTCAGAAACTGGAGGGCAGGGTCGACGAGAAAACCCTGCTGTCGCTGCTCAATTTCGTCAAAGATCCCGACGAGATGGCGAAAATCATGGAGAAAAAGAAAGAGGAAAACAAAAAACAGTTCCTCGACTCGTTTTCGGGCAGTGAGCAGGACGCAGAAACAGACTCACCCGATACCGAAAAAGAGGATGACGAATGAGCGATTATTGGGTCGAACGCTCGGCGCAACTCGAAAGCCTGACGCAAAAACGGACGGACGAGACGGTCAAATTTGTCAACGAGATCTATTCGGACGCCATAAAGTCGATAAACGATCGCGTCAAGGCTACTTTTGATAAGTACACCAAGAGCAGATCTCTGACCGAGGAGGAGGCTCTCAGGCGGCTTAACACGAAACAGACCGCCGAAATGCGCGAAGAGCTAAAAAAACAGTATGACGAGACAGACCTCGCCGAGCTGAAAAAACGCATAGCTGACATGCTCGACGACCCGGCGTACGCCGACAGAATAAGCCGCTTAGAAGCCTTGGCCAACGAGATATACATGGAGGCTCTGTTACTTGGTACGACCGAGCAGGTGCAGGCGGAAAAGCGACTGATCGCCGAGTATAAACATACATATTATCGAACCACCTTTGACATTCAGCAATATACGGGCGAATACTACGATTTTGAAAAGCTGTCGAGCGGCAGAGTCAGAGAGGCTTTGCGCCGCAAGTGGCTCGGCAAGAATTATTCCGACCGTGTGTGGGATAACACCGACAAGACCGCCGAAAAGCTCAAAAGAGTTATAATAAACGGTGTAATGACGGGTCAGAGTGTGAGGACAATGACTGACGCTCTGACCGCCGCATTGGGCGAAACGCCCGACAGCGGAGCGAGGTTCAAGTTCAGCCGTCTTATCCGTACAGAGGTCAACTATATTTCGGGTCAGGCGGCGCAAAAAGCATATGAACAGGCTGAAATCGATGAATATACATTTTTGGCGACGCTCGATAAACAAACCTGCCGGGACTGTTCGGACGGAAAACGAAAGAGCTGTGCCGAGCTTGACGGAAAGCATTTCAAAATAAGCGAAGCCGAAGTCGGAGTGAATAAACACCCTATGCATCCGTTTTGTCGCTGCTCGGACTGCCCGTATATCCCGAACAGAAAAGCAGTCAGAGCCGCAAGAGACGAAAACGGAAAGACTATATTTGTTCCGAGTGATATGACTTATGGGGAGTGGTATCGGAAGTATGTGGAGAAAGATCACCCGTTAAGCCTTGCGGCTAAAATCGGCGG
>USMJ01000156.1 GCA_900555805.1 uncultured Oscillospiraceae bacterium
CGCGGGTTTTGCCTTCAGCGCAAACTATCCCCACAAAAATCTTCCCTCTCCCTCACGGCTTCCCGTCCGGGACGAAAATTTCTCCGAAGCAGTCACTTCGGCGTACCTAAAGGTGACAAATGTCACAAATCTATTAAAATCTATTAAAGGACTGACGAAATTTTAATAAGTTATTGACAAAAGTTTGCAACTGTGTTAAATTTATTTAGTCAAAGTTCACAAATACTTTGCATCAGAATTTCGAAGAATATATTGGGGATATTATATCGGGGATCGGCTCTTAAAAGCCGGTCCCCGAACGCGTTTCAGGCTTTGGGATATATTGACAAAGAACGCCCAATGCTATATAATGCAAGATGAAGTATTATGATATCTCAGCTGAAGAAAGGACATCAGTATGGAAAAACTGATCAGCATTATTATCCCGGTCTACAACGTCGAGAAATATCTCGAACGCTGTTTCGACAGCCTCGTTGCCCAGACCTATAAAAATCTCGAATTCATCATCGTTGACGACGGCTCGACCGATAACAGCGGTGGCATATGTGACAGGTACGCGCAGAGTGATCCGAGATTCAAAGTTCTCCACACAGAGAACGGCGGCGTATGCGCGGCGAGAAACAAGGCGCTCGAAATGGTCACGGGCGAATATATAGGCTTCGTCGACCCCGACGATGAATGCACTCCCGATATGTTCGAATATCTCATGAAAGGCGCAGATGATTACGGAGCAGGGATAACCTGCTGCCGTTATTACAGGGTCGTACCGGGCAAGACGACCACATCGCGCTGTGACGGAAGAACATATATATACACTCCCGAAGAAGCCATGGAGGAGCTTGTCAATCACTTTATAATAAGAAACGTTTTCTGGAACAAGATCTTCAGAAAAGACGTTTTCGACGGGATCACTTTCCCCGAGGGCAGGATCTACGAGGGTACGGCAATGATATATAAGCTTATCGAAAAGACGGATAAGCTCGTCCTTCTCGGCGACCCGAAGTATTACTATTACAGCAACGCGGGTAGCTATATCTACACAAAGACCTTTAAAAACGCTCTTGATTATGCTTGGGCGCATATCACGAGATATAACGATATGATTGATAAGTACCCCGAACTTGGGGGTAAACTCATGAAAGATCTTACGGCGGTGCTTATCGAGCTTAAAAAATACAAATATGTCGGTGAAGATGATATCAAAAATAATCTCGCTGATATAAAACTTATTGAAGACTTCTGTGAAGAGCACAAAAAACAGATAAATAAGGAAATATATAAACAGACCGGCTCTTACGGCGAAACGGTCAGCGTTATAGTTCCCGTCTATAATGTTCAGGCATATATCAGAAAGTGTCTCGATACCC
The DNA here is from genome assembly GCA_900555805.1 of uncultured Oscillospiraceae bacterium. Taxonomy (GTDB): domain Bacteria; phylum Bacillota; class Clostridia; order Oscillospirales; family Acutalibacteraceae; genus UBA6857. The sequence goes on from USMJ01000156.1 coordinate 1,368, forward strand.
TTATAGCTCAGACATATAAGGATCTTGAAATAATTCTTGTCGATGACGGAAGTACCGATATGAGCGGATATATATGTGACGAATATGCCGAAAAAGACGAGCGCATTAAAGTTATCCACCAAAAGAACAAAGGTCTCTGCGGTGCGAGAAACGCAGGTCTTAAGGTAGCGACCGGCGCATATATAGGTTTCGTCGATTCCGACGATTGGCTTAAAGATGATATGTATGAGTACCTCGTCAAAAAGCTTGAAGAGTATAAAGCCGATATCGTCAGCTGTCGTTATTACAGGGTTGTCAACGGAAAAGACACAACATCGCGTTGTGACGGCGAGGATGTTATTCTCACCCAAAAGCAGGCAATAAGGGAGCTTGTCAACCGGTTTATTCTCAGAAGCACTTTCTGGAACAAACTTTTTAAACGCAAGGTTTTTGACGGCTTTGAATTCCCCGAGGGCAGAACGTATGAAGGCACTGTTTCGATGCACAAAGTGTTTGAGAACGCAAAGACCATTGTTCTTCTTGGCGACCCGAAATATTATTATGTGGACAATGAGGGCAGCATAATAAACACCAAAAGTGTTAAAAACGGTTTGAACTATGCGCTCTCATATATTGACAGATATAACTATCTCGTCGGCGACTATCCGGATCTTAAGTATAAAATGATGTCGGACGCTGTATCTGCCATAAGAAAACTCAGATATGTCTGCCTTAATGTAAGTCAGGAGCAGATTGATGAATTCAAAGACGGATTTGAACAGATAAGACAGTTCATGCTCGAAAACAAAGAATATGTTTTTGAGGAGATCATGACGACGAAGAGGCTCAGACGGGAATATAACTGTCTAAACAGAGTTACGGCTGACGGATTCAAAAAAGCTCACCGAATAGCCGGAATAGACGACTTCCTTGAAAAGGTTTTCGGTAAATTCAGTCGAAAAAATAAAAAGAAAAAGAAAAAAGGCGGAAAGAAGAAAGGCGGCGGTGAAACCGTACCCGAAATGACACCTGAAAAGGAAGCTTCTCTCAGGCGTTTGCAGGTCATGCTTTTACAGATTCTCAATGTGGTCGATGACATCTGCCGCAGACATGGGCTGAAATATTATCTCTACGGCGGTACGCTTTTAGGTGCTGTCAGAAACCAAAATATAATCCCATGGGATGACGATATGGACATCGTCATGATGCGTGACGACTATGAAAAGTTCGCCGAGATATGCAAGACCGAGCTTCCCAAGGGTTATTTCTACCAGACGAGCCTCACGGATCCGGAGTACCCGAACATTGCGGCGAAGATTAGAAAAGATAACACTTATGTCAGAGAGAAGAAGTGGGATAATATAAATCTTCACAAGGGAATCTTTATCGACATACTTCCCCTCGACCACTTCCCCAAAAGTCAGAAGCTTACCAAAGCGTACCTTCATATAGCGTCATTTCTTCATCAGGTCTGCGCTTTCAAATATTGTCATTCAAGCAATATATTCGTCAGAGTTCTCTTCAAGCTAGCCAAAAAGCTCCCGAGAACCTTCTGGTATAAGCGCAGAGACAAATTCCTGAAATTCTGCAACAAGCACGGCGACCCCGAACTCGTTTGCAGCTTCGGCAGCCACTATCAGCCGATGACCAAGCGTATTCTCAAGTCGGAATGGTTCGGCGAGCCGACGGATCTCGAACTCGCCGGAAGAATGTATATGGCGCCCGAACATTGGGAGAAATACCTGCTTCACCTGTTCGGCGAGACATATATGCAGCTTCCGCCCGAGGAACAGAGGGTCTGTCACTCGGATCTTGACGCGATAAGGTTCGACACCTGCGTCGCGGACGAAAAAGAAAAAGCATAAAAGGAGACAGCCATGAAAAAATACAAAGTCGGTTACACCGCCGGAGTTTACGACCTTTTCCATGTCGGACACCTCAACCTGCTCAAAAGAGCGAAAGAACAATGCGACTATCTTATAGTTGCGGTCACGGTTGACGAGCTGGTTTCATACAAGAACAAGACGGCTGTCATTCCGTTTGAGGACAGAATTCAGATAGTCGAAGCCATAAAATATGTCGACAAGGCCGTCCCTCAGGTCAGTATGGACAAGATGGCGGCTTGGGAAAAATATCACTTCGACGTCATGTTCGTCGGCGACGACTGGAAGGGCACAGACAAGTGGAACAAGCTCGAAGAGGACTTCAAGAAGAAGGGAGTCGACATCGTCTACTTCCCATACACAAAAAAAGTCTCCTCAACGATGCTTCGCGAGAAGATAAAAAATAAGGATAAATAATATGCGGTACGCCCCTCAGCCTTTGGCTGAGGGGCTGTGCGTTGGGGAGATTATCAGCGACGACATTCCGAGATTGCGGGGCTTTCATGCCCGAGATATTGGAGTTCCCCCAAAAACCCCAAAATCGGCGCGGTATATACCGCGCCGATTTGTTTTAGTTTTCAATAATTCCTGTTATGAAGCTTATTTGTCCATGATGTCGGGTTTTTCGCCCTTGAGGAACTTCATGAGGTCTGAAAGCATATCCTGAAGCCAATTGAGAGCCTTCATGATGTAGTCAATGAACTGATCCATTCATAATCCCTCCCTATGAATTATTTGATAATCATATGTTAGCAAATTTTAGAATTCATGTCAATATTAAATATCCAAATTTAATAAAAAATGCAAAATTGCGCCAAAGTTTAACCCGGTTAATCGGCACTTGAGGAAATCTGTATCTGATTGCAAATTTGCTCCGCTCGCGGTTCGTCGCGGAAGGTCTGTGCGCCTTGGGACGTCCGTGCGTCGGGGCGGGGGCAAAATGTTTCGCCGAAGG
>USMJ01000157.1 GCA_900555805.1 uncultured Oscillospiraceae bacterium
CTCTGATAACCGCCACACAGGTCAGCGCAAAGGAAAACGATCCGTCAACCGCCACACAGGTCAGCGCAAAGGAAAACGATCCGTCAACGTCGCAGTCCCAAAACGGCGCGGGCAAAGCCGAAATGACCTTCACGGGCAGAATGGTTGTCGGAAAGAACAGCTATATCATAATCGACGACAAGGAGAAATCGCCGATAGTTATGTCGGTGAACGGTTCGGAGGATGACTTCTTCGCAGGCTATAAAACTGGTGACAGGGTCGAAGTCATGACTGATGTGATAGCTGCATCATATCCGGAGCAGACCTATGTCTATCATATTAAATTGCTTGAAAAGGGCAGTCAGAAAGACATCCCGTTTGATGTCTTATCCTCGCTGAGAGAGCTCGGCTGGATAAACTGACAATACACACGGAAGTAAAAGAAGAAAAAGTGAAAAGACAAACGAGAATAGGAACGGCGTCGCCGTTTCTATTCTCGTTTGCGGAGATTGAAATACGGACGGAAAAAATATCCGTCCGTATCAGTTTATTCTGATTGCATTGCGCTGTTGGTGCTGTCCGTTACGGCGGTACTGTCTGTGCTATCCGTTGCAGGCGGCGCCGTGGTCGTGACATTGACCTCTCTTTCGGGTTCTTCGAGAGTTGTCTTGACCGACTGAGTCGGCGGTTCTGTGACAGGTTCCGAGCTGTTGTTACTTGCGTCGGGAACAGTTGTCGCGAGCGTAACGGGCGGTTCGGTCGTGGTCGGCGCGTTCGAAACATCGAGGGCGACCGAAGTGCTGAAATACCCGACAAAGGCGATGACAAACAGAGCGAACACGCTCAAAATTATCTTTATGGCCTTGTGTTCGTCAGGCGTTTCGTGCATGACGCGGAGGTATTTCTGCTCCGAGCCGCCGCCGGGATAGTATTTCGAAAAGCTGTAGTAGCTGCGTTTGACTTTTACGCCGTCGCTGTCCGTTCTTCTTTTTTTGTTTTTCTTGATTTTTTCTTTCTTTATCGACATTTTATCATCTCACTTATCAAATGAATGAAGCCTCGCCCGAAAGACAGGTGAAGGCGAGAGACAGCAGGGCGACATAGATAAATACTGCCGGCATACCTCTGAAAGCCTTGGGAATATCCCTGTTCTGCGCGATTCGGCGCATACCCGAATTTATGAAAACAACGGCGAGCATGAAAGCAAGCCCCGCGCCGATACCGCTTCCGACAGAGGCGAAAACGGAGTTGCCGCTTCGGTTATTGATAATAGGTACTGCAAGTATGAGCGAGTTTATAGCGCACATGCCCATGGAATTCATGAACTTGCGGTTGGCTTTTAAGACGACTATAACGAACACCGATGATATAAGGTGAATGACCGCGAGCGCGCCTGCGAACACGGCTATATGCCATATTGTGTTAAGCTCATGGATAGGCTCGATGAGATCAAGCAGGGAGCAGACAAGCGATGTCACAGTCGAATAATAGACGATCGTTATAAGATACATAAGGAAGAATTTCGGACGTCTGGCTATTCTGACAGTTTCGCTCAAAGCGAAACCCGAGGAGAATATCAGGTTCTGAATAAGAAGACTGTAAAGAGCCGCCGTCAGAAGCTGGAAAAATGCGTTCATTTGTCTTCACCGTCCTTTTCTGCGTTGCCGTCTTCGAATACGCCCGAGGCGCTGTCTTCATCTTCGTTTATTTCAATACTGTTCACTTCAAGCTCGTTTGACGACATTTCGGGGTCGCGAAGAAAGCTCAACGCGCCGCTTGTCGTGTGGAAGCCCTCCTCATGAAAAACGGGATCTTCAAGGGCCGTTCTGAGGTTGAACGTATTTGTCGGCTGACCTCTGAAACGCTTTTGGATAAGCCACTTATGAAAAGCGGCGACGAAACCTAAAACAACAAGTCCGCCGAACGGAAGAGCCATTCCCGAAAACTTCGGCATGGAGGTAATGCTTTTACCCCAGACAGTTCCGTTTGAGAGAATCTCTCTTATCGTTCCGACTGCGACCGAGGTGACTATGAAGCCTACGCTCGCCGCAACGGAGTCGAAAAGAGCGTGTCTGACATCGTTCTTGACCGCGAACTTTTCGCATCTTATAACAATAAGACTGTTCACAGCAAGAAGCGGAAGATATATACCCATGGCGGCATATGTTTCGGAGCTGTTCTTATCAAGATAGAGCATCACGGGAATAAGCAGAGCGACCGATATCAGCATATAGACCGATATTCTAAGCCATCTGGAAAGCTTTTTCAAAACGAGCGAAGCCAGAAGTTCATTGATTATAAGCAGCGCTCCGAGTATAAGCGACATCGCAAGGCTGATGCGAAGCGTTGTGAATATGGCGGCTATTGTGCAAATTCCGATAGCCTGCGTCAGAACGGGATTGTGAACGAATGCTCCGAGGAACATCATTTTTCTGAAAGAAAACTCTTTCTTTTCGTTATCCATTGTCGCTGCCTCCCTCCGATTCGAGCTTAGCCTGCTTTTTATCCTTTGCGCCTGCCTGCTTTAAGGTTCTCTTTTCGACTATGCTCTTTTTGATGAGCTCATAATAGTCGGAAACGGCAGGAGCTATAGCGTTCATTATAAGTATACCGAAGCACGCGCCCTCGCTGTATTTGCCGAAATATCTTATCAGCATGCAGGCTATGCCTGCGCAGAAGCCGTAAAGCAGCGACGGCCAAAACTTTCTCGGCGCGGAAACCGGGTTGTGTACCAATATAAGAGCGGCGAAAACAAGAGTTCCCGATGAAAGCTCCATGACTATCGAAGTCAGAACGCCCGAATTGACTCTCGGGAAGAGTATAGCCATAAGCGTGCAGGCGAGGATGAACGAAAGGCTGACGGCTAACTTCTTGGGCCTCTTCGCCAAAAGATATACAGCCGAGCCTATCATTGCGACCATGCAGGTCGTGCCTATGGGACCGGGATTGACGCCGCCGAGTATGGAATATATCTCAAGCTCGTTGAGGTTGACGGATTTTCCGTAGGAAAGCATCTCGCCGAACGAAGTTCCCGCGACGAAGTCGGCACTGCCGAAGAGGGGAGAAGCCGAGCCGACGGTTATCGGCGCGTAGGTGAACACCGCTTCGGGGAAGCAGACGCATAAAAACGCGAAGCCTGCCGCCGCCGGGACGAACGGCGCTTTTCTCGCTCCGCCGAACGGAACTTTCGCGACGAGTATCGCGAAAATGCTGCCGACAACGGGGAAATATGACGGACAGACCGCAGGGAGCATCAGGCTTATCGCAAGCCCTGTCGCCGCCGCGCTGAGGTCGCCGACCGTGCTGTCTTTTTTCATGACCTTGCAGGCGGCGTATTCCGTGACTATCGCCGAGACGACGCCACAGAAAGCGACCCTCAGGGCGTTCCACCCGTTGAGGTAACAGCCCGCGATGAGAAGCGGCGCCATCATGATTATTGTGTCAAGCGAATATCTATACAGCGGATCGGTCTTTCTGATAAGATCGTCGTTGCTGTATTTTTTTCTTTTAGCCAATAAGCTCACCATCCTTTGGTGTTTTTTCCATCATTTCTTCATTGAAATACAGCCGAATGAATACTATGATATTAGTGTTGCCGAATGCCGTTTTTATAAGGTACGGGTCGGTTGAATGCTTGTCCGACTTCGCGGTCGGGAACCGGATTCTTTCGCTCATCTGAGCGCGTACCGAAAACATCGCGGCTTATATCGAAGATCGAATTTATTTTGTGAACGGGAGGTAGGAACAATGAAAATCAGTGCTCCTAAGGAAAATTATATTTTTATCGAGCTGACGGGCGAGGACATGAAGAAGCTCAACATCACCTACGCCGACATGGACTATTCGAACGTCGAGACCAGACGGGTCATCTGGACGCTGCTCGACGAAGCGAAACACTCGCTCGGCAAAGAATTCGAGCTGAGCGACAAACTGAAAATCGAGGCTCTGCCGTCCGCCGACGGGGGCTGCCTGCTGTTCTTCACGATAAACAGAAAGCCGAACTGCTACAAAATCAAGAGCAGAACAGGCGTTCTTGCCTACCGCTTCAAGAGCATAGACGACGCTTTCGACCTCGCGCTGACCATCCCCGAAAAGGAAAAAAGAAAGCTCAAAAGCGGCCTCTATTCATATTCGGGCGACTATATCATCACCCTCAGAGGAAAACTTCGCCATTCGGTTC
>USMJ01000158.1 GCA_900555805.1 uncultured Oscillospiraceae bacterium
GCCCCTCAAACGTGCGCGTCTGCCGATTCCGCCACTCTCGCGAGTGCTCATATAATATAGCAAAGGAATCCGCAAAAGTCAAGGGTTTTTTACAAAAAATTTGAAAAATTTTTTAGCCCCGAAATCGCATAAAACAGCCCCGCTTTACGCGCGTAAAATCGCGTTCCGAAGCCTTATACCTTGCGGACTTCGCCGTCGTATCGGTTTTATATTTGTATTGCAAATTAAAGCAAAATATGATAAGATATCAGCAGATGTTAAAAAGACTGAGAGGATAAAATATGAGCAGGAATGAAACACTCGGCGCGATTATCGAACGGTTCGATCTGTCCGCTAAAAGCTTTTGCGAGGAAACGGACGGTCTCTACTGCGAGATAACAAGCGAATATAAAGGCAATGAAACGGTCGAAAACTTAAAATACCGTTTCGCCGATATATACTATAATTCATTCGCCGTGAAGTTCGTCTATATAGCCCGAAGCTCCGGCATCGGCAACAAAAATGTTCTTTGCTGCTGCGTTCGCTTTGATAAGAACGATGAACTTAAAGAAATCCCTCTTCCGCTGCTTACTGACTATATCGGAAAAGATGTCAATGTTCCGATGTGTGTTCCGCTTATATATAATGGAACCGCCATGGGGCAGGCGTTCGACTGCGTGGGCGGCGTTGTGAAAGACCTGCTCGGCGATTTTAAAGCGATAGGGGACGCCCCCGAAAAGAGCGCCTATGTGTGGTCGGCTTTCACAGGCGAGCTTGAAACGCTTCTCGGCGATAAATATTCGGACGAAGCTTTCGCTGCTTATAAAAACTATATGTTCTATACGTTCTTCCCGTTGAGATTCTGCTCCAATGCCTTTGTAAGCGCGGTAAAAGGCGACATTGCGCGAGCCGAAAAGCAGCTCAAAAAGATAAAAGTCCTGACGGGCTATGAAAAGCGCGTCATCACTATGCTGAGCGTTGGGGAGACATTTGACACCGAAAGCCTTCCCGAGATGACGAGAAATCTTTGCACAAATTATAACTCTGTAGGCGTAGAAAAGCTTAACAAGAAAGAGTTTTTGGCGGTTTCCATTTCGTGTATTTTATTTTCTGTTCCGATTTCGGGCATGTTCATCGGGCTTTATTCCTTGCTCGCTCGTTTTGAAACGGCGAATTCGGAGTTCGTTCTCGCTTCGCAGGATTGCATTTTCTATTGTGTGGTTTTTGCGTTTATCACAGCGATCGCGTTGAGCTATTTCACAAGGAAAAAATTCTTCAAGTTTGTCGACCGAAAGCACTATGAGACCTACGCCGAACAGACCGATATCCAAAACGGCGAGAGCTCTGATAAATTCATGAAAGCGCTGTTGTTTGTTATATTTGTCGCCTGCGTGATAGGCTGTGGTTTGATCTCGAAGTGGAATTTGAATTTTATGTACGACGGGTTTGTCGATAACTCCGCATTTTGGTCGCTTAAAGGCGAGTATTATTCTTATGACGATATTGAAAAGGTATATTCCGACGACAGCGTTAATAAAAACCTTCCTTATTATATTATCAAGCTTAAAAGCGGAGACGAAATATATGTTTCAAAGCTAAACTATACCGAGGACATCGACCGCGCCTTGGATTTTCTTGAGGAAAAGGGTGTGACGGTCGAACGAAGCCGAAACGAATAATTTTTTCCCGTTTCGGTTGACTTATTTTGCGGCGTGTGATAGAATACAAAAAGCGATATGCCGCTTTATGCGGCGTTTCGGTTATATTCAAAAGACAATGACGGAGACAGTAGGCTCTTGGCGAAAGTCACAGCGAATCGGGGACGGTGTAAGCCCGACATGAATAGCTTTCAGCCGAATATCACTCCCAAGTCGCAGGCTGAAAGCCCGATGAGCGCATACCGAAGTGCGTACTGAATATCGGCAATTAGGTTTCGCCGGCTCTTCCCCGTTAAACGAAGCGTGCATATTCGTGCAGTGTAAACAGGTGGTTGCAAGGTCAGACTTTGTCCGTTTACGGACAGGGTCTTTTTTGTTATCTGCCCCGATTTTAAGCAATTTATATTCCCGAGAAGGAGGAAATTCAATGTACAAAAAGGTTTCAACAGACCTGAACTTTGTCGAGAGAGAGAAAGAGATCGAGAAGTTCTGGAAAGACGAAAAAATCATGGAAAAGTGCAATCAGGTCGAAGGCCCGTCCTTCGTTTTCTATGACGGCCCTCCGACGGCTAACGGAAAGCCTCATATCGGCCACGTTCTCACCCGAGTTATCAAGGATATGATTCCCCGTTATCACACGATGAAGGGCGAACACGTTGCGAGAAAAGCCGGCTGGGACACTCACGGTCTCCCCGTTGAGCTTGAGGTCGAAAAAATGCTCGGCCTTGACGGCAAGGATCAGATCGAAAAATATGGTCTTGAGCCGTTCATTGACATGTGCAAAAAGAGCGTTTGGAAATACAAGGGTATGTGGGAGGATTTCTCATCGACCGTCGGTTTCTGGGCGGATATGGAAAATCCCTATGTCACATACAACAACTCATATATAGAATCGGTTTGGTGGTCGCTTAAGAAGATCTACGAAAAGGGACTGCTTTATAAGGGCTTCAAGATCGTTCCCTACTGCCCGAGATGCGGAACTCCGCTTTCTTCTCACGAGGTCGCTCAGGGCTATAAGCTCGTCAAGGAGCGCTCCGCCGTCGTCAGATTCAAGGTCAAGGGCGAAGACGCATACTTCCTCGCATGGACGACAACGCCGTGGACCCTCCCGAGCAATGTCGCTCTTTGTGTTAATCCCGATGAGGAGTACGCCAAGGTAAAAGCTATCGACGGCTATACCTATTATATGGCGAGCGCACTGCTTGACAAGGTTCTTTCACCCCTCGCCAAGGAAGAGGGCGAAAAGGCATACGAAATTCTCGAGACCTTCACAGGCTCTCAGCTTGAATATAAGGAATATGAACCGCTGTTTGACTTCGTTCAGCCTATCTGCGACAAACAGCATAAAAAGGCGTTCTTCGTCATGTGCGACAATTATGTCACCATGAGCGACGGTACGGGCGTAGTTCACTGCGCGCCGGCGTTCGGTGAAGACGACGCAAGAGTCGGCAGAAGATACGACCTGCCGTTCGTTCAGCTTGTCGATTCAAAGGGCAACATGAGTGATGTTACGCCGTACGCGGGAATTTTCGTCAAAAAGGCCGATCCCATCATCCTCACCGACCTTGATAAAGCCGGACTTCTCTTTGACGCTCCCAAGTTTGAGCATGACTATCCGTTCTGTTGGAGATGCGACACGCCGCTTCTCTACTATGCGAGAGAATCATGGTTCATCAAGATGACGGACGTCAGAGACGACCTTATCAGAAATAACAAGACTATCAACTGGATACCCGAGACTATCGGTACAGGCCGTTTCGGCGACTGGCTCGAACACGTTCAGGACTGGGGCATCAGCCGTAACAGATATTGGGGAACTCCGCTTAACATCTGGGAATGCGAATGCGGTCACAGACATTCAATCGGCTCTATCGAAGAGCTTAAGAGCATGTCCGACAACTGCCCCGACGATATCGAGCTTCACCGCCCGTATATCGACAAGGTCACAATCAAGTGCCCCAAGTGCGGCAAGCAGATGACCCGTGTACCCGAGGTTATTGACTGTTGGTACGATTCGGGTTCAATGCCGTTCGCACAGCATCACTATCCGTTTGAAAACAAGGAGCTGTTTGAAAGCCAGTTCCCGGCGGACTTCATCTCCGAGGCTATCGACCAGACAAGAGGCTGGTTCTATTCACTTCTCGCTATCTCGACCCTTATCTTCAACAAGGCTCCGTTCAAAAACGTTATCGTTCTCGGCCATGTTCAGGATGAAAACGGTCAGAAGATGAGTAAGTCCAAGGGCAACGCCGTCGACCCGTTCGATGCCCTTAGCACCTACGGCGCAGACGCTATCCGCTGGTATTTTTATACGAATTCCGCTCCGTGGCTTCCCAACCGTTTCCACAGCAAGGCAGTCACCGAAGGTCAGAGAAAGTTCATGGGTACGCTTTGGAACACCTACGTATTCTTCGTTCTCTACGCCGAGATAGATCAGTTCGACGCAACGAAATATACTCTTGACTACAGCAAGCTTTCCGTCATGGATAAGTGGCTTCTTTCA
>USMJ01000159.1 GCA_900555805.1 uncultured Oscillospiraceae bacterium
GCAAGGACGTGACCGCCAAGTGCTACGGCGGTGACATCACCCGTAAGCGCAAGCTGCTGGAAAAGCAGAAGGAAGGCAAGAAGCGTATGCGCCAGTTCGGCTCTGTCGAAGTTCCGCAGGAGGCTTTCATGGCGGTCCTTAAACTTGAAGATAACTGATAACTATACACTGACGAGCCGAAATTTGCTTTTCGGCTCGTTGCGCTTACATTGCCGGATGCAATATCCCCCGGAAAGGAGACTTTATGTTAGGATTATACATACATATCCCGTTCTGCAAAAGCAAATGTCCTTACTGCGACTTCTACTCCATGCGTTCGAATGAAGAAACCATGGATAGATACACCGACGCGCTTATAAGAGAAATATCGGCTTTTCCGAAAAGTGAAAGGGTCGATTCCGTCTATTTCGGCGGAGGAACGCCGTCCGTTATGGGCGGAGAGCGAATAGCGAAGATTCTTTCGGCGGTGAGAGCGAAATTCGAGCTTGTTGACCCTGAAATAACGGTCGAATGCAATCCGTCATCGTCCGACAGAGCATTATTCGAAGCACTTTCGGCGGCAGGCGTGAACCGAATATCCTTCGGAATGCAGTCCGCCGTCGACAGGGAACGAAGCATCCTCGGAAGAATATCCGACAGGAACGATGTCAAACGTTGCGTCGAAGAAGCTAAAATTTCGGGTATAAAAAACATATCTGTCGATCTCATGCTCGGCGTACCTTTTCAGAATAAAGAGTCTCTTCTGGCGAGTATAATGTTCATCACGCAGCTCGACATAAAGCATGTCAGCGCGTATATGCTCAAAATCGAAGAGGGGACTTTCTTTTATAAGATGCAGAACAAACTGCCGTTCCCCGATGAGGACGCCACCTGCGATATGTATTTGTTTCTTTGCGACTATATGGAAAAGCTCGGCTTCAGACAGTATGAGATATCAAATTTCGCCAAGCCCGGTTACCGCTCGCGCCACAATTTGAAATATTGGCATGACGAAGAATATGTCTCGTTCGGCCCTGCCGCGCACTCGTTTTATAACGGCGAGAGATATTTCTATGAGCGTGACCTCGAAAAATATATTGCCGTACCCGAAAAGATTTCTGACGGCAAGGGCGGCGACAGAGAGGAATATGCCATGCTTGCCTTAAGACTTTGCGAGGGGCTGAGATTCGGCGCGTACCGCAAAAAATATTCACTGGAAGTTCCGCAGAAATTCATCGAAAAGGCCAAACAACTCGAAAAATACGGTTTACTGAAAGTCACGGAAAACGCCGTCAGTCTGACGAAAGAGGGATTTCTGATCTCGAACACGGTCATAGGCGAGCTGGTCGAAACGCTCGATTAAAAATGAAAACAATCTCCAATAATAGGCTTATACCTATTGTCGGAGGTCTTTTTTTATGATTGTCAGTTTGATAAGAGGTTTTATTGCGTACGCGCTGCTCGTGGTCGGCGTTCGGCTCATGGGAAAACGGCAGATCGGCGAGCTTCAGCCTGCCGACCTCGTCATCACGATCCTGATTTCGGAGATAGCCGCGATCCCGATAGAGGAGAGCGAAGCGCCGCTATTATCGTCCGTGACGAATGTTATCTTTCTCGTTGCGATAGAAATTTTGGTGTCGTATATCAGCATGAAGTCGACGCGTTTCCGTAGGGCATTGCAGGGCAACAGCGTCATGATAATCGAGAACGGAAAAATAAACGAGCCTGCGCTCAGACAGATCCGCCTGACTATGGACGATCTGACAGAGGCTTTGCGCCAAAAAGATATTTTCGACATAACCGAGGTTTCATACGCCTACGCCGAGACAAACGGAACCATCAGCGCGGAGCTTTTCCCCGAAAACAAGCCGCTGACGGCTGGGCAAGCGAATGTCGAAACGCAGAATGTCGGCGTACCTGTTGTTGTGATAAGCGACGGGAGGGTTATCAGCGAGAATTTCAGATATTGTTTTCTCGACGGCGACAGTCTTGATAAAATGCTTGATAGTAAGAATATATCGAAAAAAGACATCCTGCTCATGACCGCCGACAGGCAGAGCGTGGGGACGATCGTCATAAAGGAGGGCGCGAAATGAAGAGACTTGCGGCGGCGATATGCCTGCTTTTGTTCGCGTTGTCGATAAGCTTTTGGGGGCATTGGAAGCTCAACAAAACCTGCGACGAGCTGATCGTGGAGCTTTACGACTGCGTTGAAATCGCGCAAAACGGCGACGAGCAAGAAATCGCCGAAAGGGGAGAATATCTCAACAAATGGTGGGATAAAAACCACACTGTGCTGTCGGTTCTCGTCAACCATTCGGCTCTCGACACAATGCAGAGCTTCCTGCCGACGCTGCGCGAGCTCGCCGAAATGGGCGACACCGAGGAGTTGATCGAAAACTGCTACGAATGCATAAACATGACCGAGGACCTGAAAATGAACGAAGAAATCAGCGTCGGGAATATATTTTAGGTACGGGGGAGGGTGTGCTGTGGGGGAGTCGGAGGTCGAGTTGAGGGTCTGATGTTTGCACAGCCTTCAGGCATTTTATCGAAATTCCAGCCGATAGCAACGGGGAGCTTGCTCTGGCACTCCGCTCCGCTGTCGCTTCGGGGATACCTTCACAGCCGCTTGCGGCTTGTGCACCGCCGCGTTCCGCCGACCTCCCTTCGAAAAACAAACCTCCCGACAGCACTCACTAACCCGTACCTCAAAAAATAAATCTGTGAATTTTTATTAAAACATGATTTCAGATATTGACTATCTTAAATACCTGATATATAATATCCGAGTTAATTGAATATTCCTTATTAAGAGTAGCTGAGGGAACAGGCCCTTTGAAGCTCGGCAACCTGCGTTAAGCAAGGTGCTAATTCCTGCGGTATGACCGAAAGATAAGGTGTCATAGTGGCATTGGTATGCGGTCGGAATCCGACCGCATTTTTATTTGCCGAAAGCTCTTGGCAAGGAAAGAAGAAAGGAAGAACTATAATGGCAAAAAGACTTTTCACATCCGAATCGGTTACAGAGGGACATCCCGACAAAATCTGCGACCAGATATCGGATGCAGTCCTCGATGAATTTCTTGCCCACGATCCTCAAGCGAGAGTCGCCTGCGAAACAGCGGCGACAACGGGCATGATACTCGTCATGGGCGAGATCAGTTCAACTCATAAGGCGGATATAGCCAAAATCGCGAGAGACGTCGTCTGCGATATCGGCTACGACGACGGCGTTAAAGGCTTCGACGGAAACGAATGCAACGTCCTTGTTGCTCTCGATAAGCAGTCGGGCGATATCGCTATGGGCGTCGACAAATCGTTTGAGCTTAAAGGCGGCGAGGAGGACACATATAACCTCAACGGCGCCGGCGATCAGGGTATGATGTTCGGCTATGCCTGCGACGAAACACCCGAACTTATGCCCCTGCCGATTTCGCTTGCCCATAAGCTTGCCAAACGGCTGACCAAGGTCAGAAAAGACGGAACTCTCGATTATCTCAGAGCCGACGGCAAAACTCAGGTCACAATAGAATATGACGACGATAAGCCCGTCTGCGTCGAGACGATAGTCGTTTCCTCGCAGCACAGTGACGACGTACCCCTTGAAAAAATAAGAGAAGATATTGTAAAATATGTTATCGACCCGATCGTTCCCAAGGAACTTATGCGCGACGACACAAAGATCTATGTCAACCCGACGGGACGCTTTGTCACAGGCGGCCCTCACGGCGACAGCGGTCTGACGGGAAGAAAGATAATCGTCGACACATACGGCGGATATTCGCGCCACGGCGGCGGAGCTTTCAGCGGCAAGGACCCGACAAAGGTCGACCGCTCGGCGGCCTATGCGGCGAGATATGTCGCTAAGAATATAGTCGCGGCGGGACTTGCGAAAAAGTGCGAAGTTCAGCTCGCGTACGCTATCGGTGTCGCAAAGCCGGTTTCGATAATGGTCGACACCTTCGGCACAGGCAAGGTCTCCGACGACGTCCTTGAAAGCGCCGTCGAAAAGGTATTCGATTTGCGCCCTGCGGCTATCATAGACAAGCTTAAGCTTCGCAGACCGATATACCGTCAGCTCGCGTCTTACGGCCATATAGGCAGAGAGGAACTCGGAGTCGAGTGGGAAA
>USMJ01000160.1 GCA_900555805.1 uncultured Oscillospiraceae bacterium
GCCGCCGTGAACCACGATATCGTCGTCGCTTATATCACATTGTACCCCGAGCTTCGCGAGTTCCGAAGCCATAGCAGCGATACGGTCGCTTTCCTTGAGACGAAGCCGCCGTATGCCTGTGAACGCGGCTCCGTTCTTTTTCGCCGCCAAAGCGAAAGCTATCGGACCTAAGTCGGGACAGTCGGCTAAATTTATCTTCGGCATGGAGCTGTCAAGAGCCTTGAACATTTCGATATACTGTTTGTCGCCCTGACGGCTGTTTTCGTCAAGCCCCGTCACTTTCACATCGCCGCCGAGATAATTCAGAGCGTCGAAGAAAGCGGCGTTCGAGTAGTCGCCCTCGACCGAGAACGAACCCGAAGCGTACCTCTGACCGCCGGGAATTTTGATCTCGGTCAGGCTTTCCCTTGTGACGCTCACGCCGAAAAGCTTCAGTGTGTCGATAGTCATGTCGATATAAGGCTTGCTCTCGACGGGCGGCAGGATCCTTATCTCGCTGTCACCGTCAAGCAATGGCAGAGCGAACAGCAGGCCGCTGATGAACTGGCTGGAAACGCTGCCCGAAACGGTGAAGCTTCCGCCCGTCATCTTGCCTTTGGTGAGAATATAGTTGTCGCCGAGCTTGAAGCGAACGCCCTGTTTTTTGCATATCGCCTCATATTCGCTCTGCGGTCGGTTCATCAGGCTCTTCGCGCCTGTGAACTCGAAGCGGTTTCCGCTGACCCATGCGAGCGGAACGAAAAATCTGAGTGTGCTTCCGCTTTCACCGCAGTCGAGCGCGGTCTCGGGCGCGGAAAGCGAGACGTCCGTTCCGACGATCTTCAGCTCGTCGCCGTGAATTTCATACTTTGCGCCGAGCGCCGTTATGCATCTCAAGGTCGCCTTGACGTCCTCCGAGAGTGTGACGTTTTTGACTGTGCTTTCGCCGCCGCTTAACGCGCAGCAGAGAATGAGCCTGTGCGCCATGCTCTTTGACGGCGGCGCGGAGACCATGCCTATTGGCTTGCATTTTTTGATCGTTACTTTCATTTTCTTCGCTCCCTTTCTTTTATTTCGAGTTTCCTTTTTCTTTCTCTATAAAATAGTCTATCGCCTTGAGATATCCGTCCGTGCCATGCCCCGATATGCTGAATTCGCAATATTCTCGGACATAGCTTATCTGTCGGTAAGGTTCTCTCGCCCTGATATCGGAGATATGCACCTCTGCCGCCGGGATACCGACCGCACGCAGAGCGTCCAAGATAGCTATGCTCGTGTGGGTATAGGCGGCGGGGTTTATCACTATTGCGTCGAATTTTTCCAAGGCGTTCTGAATTTCATCGACGATCGCGCCCTCGTGATTCGACTGAAAGAAGCTGACTTCGACGCCGTTTTTGCCGCAGTGAGCTTTGATTTTCTCTATAAGGTCATTGTACGATTCGGTTCCGTAATGCTCCGGCTCTCTTATCGAAAGCAGGTTCATGTTCGGACCGTTAATGACAAGTATCTTCATTTTTGTTTCCTCCGCCGACGAAAAATTCCGTTCCGAAACGCTGTGTTATCAGGTCGCATATCGTCACCGCCGCAAGGCTTGTCGCCACGATAGCCGCCTTATGGGCGATGAACGGGTCGTGCCTGCCGCCGATGACCGTCTCGGTGTTTTCGCCCGTCTTAAGATCGACGGTCTTTTGCGCTTTCGATATGGACGGCGCGGGCTTTATCGCCAGCCTGAAAATAATATCCGAGCCGCTTGTTACTCCGCCGAGTATGCCGCCGTTTCGGTTTGTCATCATCTGAACCTTTCCGTTTTCGAAGCGCATCTGATCGTTAGCTTTGCTCCCCTTGGCTGTCGCAAGCTCAAAGCCGCCGCCGAACTCTATACCTTTGACGGCAGGGATAGAGAACATGGCGTGGGCGAGAGCGCCCTCGACCGTGTCGAACCACGGTTCGCCTACCCCGGCCGGAATGCCCGATATGACGGTTTCGATAACTCCGCCGAGACTGTCGCCGTCGGATTTCGCTTTGAGTATCTCCGCTTTCATAATTTCGGCGGCTTTCTCATCAAGAACGGGCATATCCGTTTTTTCAAGTCTTTCTCTGTCTCCTGCGATATCCGAAAAGTCACAGTCTCTCGCAAGCCCGTTCGCTCCGCAGCTCTTTATGTGTGTGAGTATGTCTATACCTTTAGCTTTAAGCATGGTTTCGCATATCGTTCCGACGGCGACGAGCGGAGCTGTCAGCCTGCCGCTTGAATGTCCGCCGCCGCGATAATCGTTGAAGCCGTGATATTTTTCATAGAATGTGAAATCGGCGTGCGACGGCCGGGGGGTATTCTTTATCCTTTCGTAGTCGCCGCTGTTCGGGCAGGAATTTCTTATCAGCACACATATGGGCGTACCTGTTGTTATATTGTTGAAAACGCCGCTGACGATTCTGAAGCTGTCGCTTTCCCGTCTCGCGGTCGAGATCTCGGCGAGACCCCGCCTTTGTCCGAGGCGCTTTTCAATAAGCTCTTCGTCAACCCTAACGCCCGGCGCAACGCCGTCAAGCACCGCGCCGATGACTTCGCCATGGCTTTCGCCGAACAGCGTCACGCTGACATTTGTTCCGAATGTGTTTTTCATCGCCAGAGAGCCTCCCTCGCAAGTGTTTCTATTTTCTCCGCCGTCATTTCGGTGAAGCTGTATTTTCCTATTTCGTTCACGGTGACGGCGGTTATCGAGCCTGCCGCCGCCTTTTTGTCGTGGGACAGCAGTCGGGCGAAATCGCCGCCGATCTCATATTTTGTCGGCAAGCCGAGCTTTTCATATAAAGCCGACAGTCTCTCTCTTATCTCGCCGCTCACCATCGGGAGCATACCGAGGGCGACGCATTCGCCGTGAAGAAGTCCGCTTTCGGCTTCAATGGCGTGGCCGACCGTGTGGCCGAAGTTCAGCGCGCGGCGAAGGTCGGCTTCGTTTTCGTCAAGCTCAACGATGTTCTTCTTGACCTTTAACGCGCGCAGGATTATTTCGTCGATATTGTCCTCGGCGTTTCCGTTTTCTATTATATTGTATAATTTCCTGTCGCCTATCAGCGCCGCCTTGATACACTCGGCGAGACCGCTTCGAGACTGCCTTCTGTCGAGCGTGGACAGCAGGTTCGTATCTATCAGAACGCCTTTCGGCTGTTTGAACGAACCGACGGGATTTTTAACGCCGCCGAAGTTTATCGCGGTCTTGCCGCCGATCGACGAGTCCGCCTGAGATAACAGTGTCGTCGGTACGTTATAGAAATCTATTCCGCGCATATAACAGCTCGCCGCGAAGCCCGATATGTCGCCGACAACGCCTCCGCCGACCGCGACAACGCAGTCGTTTCGCCCGAATCCGCCGTCGAGCATGGCTTTTTCGAGCGCCGAAAAGCAGTCGAGGCTCTTGGTTTTTTCGCCCTCGGGCAGGGTGATCACGGTCGGACCGACGCACTGTTCGGCGACCGCTTGGGCGTATTCGCGCGGAACGCCGCCGTCCGTCACGACGAGGACTTTTCGGTCTAAGTCAAATATTTCTCCGACCGAATCAATTCCGCCCTTTTCTATTATTATATCGTACGAGCCGCAGTTTGTGCCGACGGTCAGCCTGTTCCCGGCGGCGAGCTTTTCGCTCTGATAAGCCTTGGAAGCTTCGATCAGACAGCGCAAAACGCGGCGGTAATATTTCCGCAACTCGGGAGCAACATATTCAAGCTCTTTTTCGAGCATGGCTTTTTCGCGCCCGGGGTCGAATATCGGCCTGCCGGAAGCGGACTTATATTTCTCGATCTTGCCTGCGCTTTTCATGCGTTCGGCGAACAGCTCGGCGATATGTTTGTCGGTCAGATCTATCTTTTCCCTTTCGGCATTGATTTTGTCAAGCATAGGCGGCTCTCCTTTCGTTTCTCTTCAGGTAAATTTTAGCATATAGGGGACGGTAAGTCAATAATTTGGACTCGTGCGGCACGGTACGCGCCGCACGAGCTTGTGAGCGTACTCGCGGCGGCGGAAGCCGTTGAGAGTGCCGCGAACGGTCGCTCCGCTGCTGTCGGGTCGGATTTATGCTGTCGGTTTACAGGCTGGTTGCGGCGGAGATGAAAACAGCGGCA
>USMJ01000161.1 GCA_900555805.1 uncultured Oscillospiraceae bacterium
TCGCCAAGAACCGACACGGCATGACAAGCACGGTCGAGCTTTCTTGGAACCCCGACTACACGATGTTCGGCAATCTGGAGAAATTCAGATGATAAACAAAGTCAGAGAAACGATAAGAAAATACTCGATGATAAATTCCGGCGATACGGTCACGGTCGGCTTGTCCGGCGGAGCGGATTCGGTTTGCCTTTTGCATATTCTGCTTGAATTGCAGGATGAGTTCGGCTTCACCGTCAAAGCGGCTCATATCAATCACGGCATAAGAGGTGCAGAGGCGGACTCGGACGAAGCTTTCGTGCGCCGACTTTGTGATGAAAACGGCATCGAGCTTGCGGTTTTTCATAAGGATATTCCCCGCGAAGCCGAAAAATCGGGCGAAAGCGAAGAAGAATGCGGCAGGCGTATTCGCTACGAATGTTTTTCTTCCCTCAGCGGAAAAATCGCCACCGCCCACAGCCTGACC
Source organism: uncultured Oscillospiraceae bacterium (assembly GCA_900555805.1). GTDB lineage: Bacteria > Bacillota > Clostridia > Oscillospirales > Acutalibacteraceae > UBA6857. The sequence continues at coordinate 464 of USMJ01000161.1, forward strand.
GACAGCGTCGAAACGACTGTTTTCAACCTCGTCAGAGGCTCATCGCTCAAGGGCGCGTGCGGAATTCCCGCTGTTCGCGGCGACATAATCAGGCCGCTGATCGAATGCGATTCAGAGGAGATCAGAGCCTACTGCCGCGAACAAGGCTACGATTTCGTCACCGACAGCACCAATTTAGAGACCGAATACACCCGAAATTTTATCAGACAGGAAATATTGCCGAGATTTGAAAGAATAAATTCGGGGTACGCCCGAGCGCTGTCGAGATTTCAGATGACAGCTCATCGTGACAGCGAACTGCTTGACCGACTTGCCCGTGAATTCACTGATGCGAATTTAAGCGGCAGGGGACTGCCGTGCGACAAACTCATGGAAGCCGACATCGCTGTAAGAACAAGGGCCATAGCCGGATATATCAAGTCCGTATCGGGAGCGGATCCCGAGTTTCGGCATATCGAGTTTATTTCCGAACACCTCGGAAAAGATTTCTCTTTACAGCTTAACAAAGAATATACCGCAGGGGTCAAAAACGGATATTTCAGCGTATTCAGGAACGAAGAAAAGTCCGACGAAAAGTTCTGTTTCGAGCTTAAGCTCGGAAAAAACGAGACACCGATGGGAAATATAGAAATATCGGTCAGCGACAGAAACAAAATAAAGTTTAATAAAAAAGACACAGACAGCGTATTTGTTTGCAACATAGATTATGATAAAATAGACCGAAATACCGCCGTTATAAGAAGCAGAAACGACGGCGACAAGATAACACTCGCCAAAAGGGGAGTGACCAAAAGTCTGAAAAAGTTATATAACGAGCTGAAAATTCCGACAAGCATTCGTTCGGGCGTACCTGTTATCGCCGACGGAGAAAAGGTCATATGGGTTTTCGGCGCAGGATATAATAAAAAGTGTGAGATAACGGAAACCACAACAAAAATTATGACGATCAAAGCGGAGGAAGATCATGCTCAACGACATTGAAAAGGTACTTTACAGCGAAGAAGAATTGAAAGCTATATGCAAAAGATTAGGCGAACAGATAAGCGAGGACTACAAGGATAAAAACCTGCTGCTTGTCAGCGTTCTCAAAGGCTCGATCGTCTTTATGGGCGACCTGATGAGAAATATCACCGTACCCTGCCGAATAGACTTTATGGCGGTTTCGAGCTACGGTTCGGGAACGCAGTCATCGGGCAGAGTCAAGATCAAGAAAGATCTCGATATAGACATCTCGGGCTACGATCTTCTCGTCGTCGAGGACATTCTCGACAGTGGCGTAACGCTCAACAGCTTAAGACAGCTCTTAAAATTAAGAAACCCCAAGAGCATAAAGATCTGCACTCTTTTAGATAAACCCGAAAGAAGAAAAGCGGACATCACCGCCGATTATGTCGGAACGGAAGTCCCCGATGAATTCGTCGTCGGCTACGGCCTTGATTACGATGAAAAATATCGCAACCTGCCTTTTATAGGCGTGTTAAAGCGTTCAGTATATGAAAAATGAAAACCGAAAAATAACGGTGTTAAGGAGTGATCAGTAACTTTGGAAAAACGTAACAGAATTTTCACCTTGCTTGCGTATATACTTATTCCCGTGATAATGATCGTTGTCATAGCGCAGTTTTCCTCGTCCCAGACAAAGGCGAAGGACTTGCAGTATTATGATATCGTCAACCTCTTCGATGAGGGCAAGGTCGCGTCCTACGAGCTGAATTTGGGCTCCGGCGCTTTGAAATACAAGCTCAAGGGCGACGACAAAAAGGAATATAAATATACAGTTCCGAATGTCAACATTTTCATCAACGATGTTCACGAAAAGGTCGTCGAGTATAACAGAGAGAACCCAAACGATCAGGTCAAATACAACTACCGATCGGGTTCGCAGTATTCAGCATGGAACAGCGTATGGCCGCTTCTTCTGCTCTCGCTTCTGATGGGCGGGGTTGTATACTTCATGATAAGGCGCACGGCGCAGAATCAGAACAACGACTTCGGTCAGACGCTCTCCTTCGGAAAAGCGAGGGTTAAGCTCGCCAAGGATCAGAAAGATAAAGTAACCTTTGATCAGGTCGCGGGCGCGGACGAAGAAAAGGAAGAACTCAGCGAAATAGTTGATTTCCTCAAAGATCCGCAGCAGTTCAGCGCGCTCGGCGCAAGAATTCCCAAGGGCGTTTTGCTTGTCGGCCCTCCGGGTACGGGTAAGACTCTGCTTGCCAAAGCTGTGGCGGGCGAAGCCAACGTTCCGTTCTTCTCGATCTCCGGTTCCGACTTCGTCGAAATGTATGTCGGCGTCGGCGCGTCGAGAGTTCGTGACTTGTTCCAGAAAGCTAAGAAGAATTCACCGTCTATAATCTTCATAGATGAAATAGACGCCGTCGGCAGACACAGAGGCGCCGGCATGGGTGGCGGACACGACGAGAGAGAACAGACCCTCAACCAGCTTCTTGTCGAAATGGACGGTTTCGGTGTCAACGAGGGCGTTATCGTCATAGCGGCGACTAACAGACCCGATATACTTGACCCGGCTCTCTTAAGACCGGGAAGATTCGACAGACAGGTCACGGTCAGCTATCCCGATATGAAGGGAAGAAAAGAGATCCTCAAGGTTCATTCGAGAGGAAAGCCGCTCGCTCCCGATGTCGATCTCGGAACTATCGCCAGCTCAACAGCGGGCTTCACGGGCGCGGACCTTGAAAATCTCCTCAACGAATCGGCTCTTCTCGCCGCAAGGAGAAAGAAGAAAGCCATAACCATGAAAGAGATCGAGGAGGCGACAGTCAAAGTCGTCGTCGGCACAGAGAAACGTTCTCATAAGATGACCGACAAAGAGAAGAGACTTACCGCGTACCACGAAGCAGGTCACGCCGTCGCAACTTACGCGCTCTCAACTCAGGATCCCGTTCACGAGATCTCGATCATACCCAGAGGTATGGCAGGCGGCTACACAATGTCGATCCCGACAGAGGATAAGAGCTATAAGAGCCGTCAGGAAATGCTTGACGATCTGGTCGTTCTCTTGGGCGGCCGTGTTGCAGAGGCTCTCTTCATCGGCGATATCTCAACGGGCGCGTCAAACGATATCGAACGCGCGAGCGATATATCGAGAAAAATGGTCACAAAATACGGCATGAGCGACAATATAGGCCCGATATCATTCGGCTCAGAAAACGACGAAGTTTTCCTCGGAAAGACCTATAACCATGTCCGCAACTATTCCGAAAAGACCGCAGCCGAAATCGACGATGAGATCGACAATATCATGAAGAACGCTTACACAAGATGCGAGACTATACTGGACGATAACAGAGACAGGCTCACCGATGTCGCCGAATATCTTATCAAGAACGAGAAGGTCAGCGGCGAAATATTCAAGCTCATCATGGCCGGCAAAGAGCTTCCCGAAGACAAAGAGGAACACGGGCGGATCGAAAATCAGCCCGAGTCCGAAAAAATTTCGGAAAACAGCGAAAAGCCCCAGACCGAAGAATAATTCTAAGCTATATAAAAAATCTGTAATTCATTTCTGAATTACAGATTTTTTTGCGCTGTATTTAAGTCTGTGCTGTTGCGGACGCAAGGGGCATCGAACCCCTTGCGTCCGCCGCGGGGCGGCACTGCTCCTTCGTCGCTGCC
>USMJ01000162.1 GCA_900555805.1 uncultured Oscillospiraceae bacterium
ACGGAAGCTTCATACTACGCCTGCCACTGCACGGGCATTAAGGCATACGAAAAGATGAAAACCGACTTGGGCGGCAGGCTTGAATATCTTCACACAGGTTCGAAATTCAGCGTATAAACGGCGCAGAAATATAAAAATAACCACCGATCAAACGGTGGTTATAACTTTATTTTCGTTTTATGTACGGGCGAGTTCTGTCTATCGGGAAACCGACAGCCCGATATGATAATTTTGTTCGAGAACTCACTTTCCCGTACCTAAAATTGCAGTTTTTCAATCAGATTGAAATTGTTTTCTTTGAGAAAGTTCTCGGCCTGTAAAATAAGTTTTTTGTCCGTTATCTGTCTCGGGCTGTGGGCGTCGATTCCGATGATGACCATGTTGCCCGTCTCTTTGGCGATCTTCCAGAATTCGCCGTAGGGGTAAAGCTCTTTGCCCATCTTGCGGCTTTTTCTAAGACCGAGAACATTATATTCGATCGGAATGTCATATTCCTTCGCCGTGCGGCAGATAATTTCGCTGATTTCCCTCGCGGCGGAGTCGAAGCTTTCATATTGCCGCATGAAAAGGTCGGGATGGGCGACATAGGTGTAAACGCCGCTTTTTATCGCGTCGACCATGTTTTCACAGTATCTGTAAAGCGTGTCGGACGTCTTGATCCTGCCCGTGTATTCGCCGCCGATCTCGTAGGGTACATAATGATGTCCGAGAATTATATAGTCGAGTTCGTTTTCTTTCGCGAAGTCCCTGAGCCAGTCAAGATGCTGCGGAAAATATTCCCACTCGAAGCCCAGTTTGATGTCGATTTTGTCCTTATATTTTTCTCTGAGCTTTTTAATGCTTTCGAAGTACGGGTAAGCTTCATCGACCGTCATTCTTATGGGCGAAACGAAGCCGTTTTCAAAAGGCCAGGGCCCGTGGTCGGAGAAACCGAGCGTGTCAAGACCGAGCTTTATCGCCGCCTTGACATATCTTTCGTCGCTTCCCTCGGCGTGGTGACAGCGTTTTGTGTGAGTGTGATAATTTGCGATCATATAAATGCCCCCTAATAAGATACCGACAAGGCTATTTTATCACAATTCGCGGCTTATTTAAACAATATAGCGCATAAAAAGTGCCGATAATTGAAAAAATTGTCATTACGGTCTTTAATTTTAACAATAATTATGTTATACTGACTTAGTTAATTTAGAAATTCACTTGAAAGGACGGATATATAATGGATAAGGGTAAATTTTATATTACCACCGCTATAGCGTATACCTCCAGAAAGCCTCATATCGGCAACAGCTATGAGATAGTTCTGACGGACGCTATCGCAAGATATAAGCGCTTACAGGGCTATGACGTTTTCTTCCTCACAGGAACTGACGAGCACGGTCAGAAGATCGAGGAATACGCCAGAGCTGCCGGTGTAACACCGAAAGAATATGTCGATAAGGTCGCCGGCGAGATAAGAGGTATCTGTGACCTGCTCAACACGACGTACGACAAATTCATCAGAACGACCGACGACTATCACGAAAAGACGGTTCAGAAGATATTCAACAAGCTCTATGAACAGGGCGATATCTATAAGAGCGAATACGAGGGACTTTACTGTACGCCCTGCGAATCGTTCTGGACGGAGTCTCAGCTCGTCGACGGAAAATGCCCGACCTGCGGCGGCGAAGTCAAAAAAGCCAAGGAGGAGGCATACTTCCTCAGACTTTCGAAATATCAGAAACAGCTTGAAGACTATATTGAGAAGAACGATAACTTCATCTATCCCGAGAGCCGAAAGAAAGAGATGCTCAACAACTTCATAAAGCCGGGACTTCAGGATCTCTGCGTTTCGAGATCGTCTTTCAAATGGGGAATACCCGTCACATTCGACGATAAGCATGTCATCTATGTCTGGATAGACGCGCTTTCAAACTATATAACGGCTCTCGGCTACGATCCTGACGGCTCAAGCGACCTTTATAAGAAATACTGGCCCGCCGACGTTCATATTATCGGCAAGGATATCGTCAGATTCCATACGATCTACTGGCCTATTATGCTCATGGCTCTCGGTGAGCCGCTTCCCAAACAGGTCTACGGCCATCCGTGGCTCCTTTTCGGTACCGATAAGATGAGCAAGTCCAAGGGCAACGTTATCTACGCCGACGACCTTGTTTCTCTCCTCGGCGTTGACGCTACGAGATACTATCTTCTCTCCGAGATGCCGCACGCAAACGACGGTTCAATCTCCTATGAGACAATAATCGAGAGATATAATTCCGACCTCGCCAACACGCTCGGAAACCTTGTCAACAGAACCGTCGCCATGACGAATAAGTATTTCGGCGGCGAGATAAAGAAACCCGGCGAAGAAACCGAGCTTGACAGAGAGCTGAAGAAATTCGCCCTCGACACTGTCAGGAAGGTTGACGACGGAATTAACACGTACCACATAGCGGACGCCGTCGACAGCGTAATGAACCTGGCAAAGCGCTGTAACAAATATATCGACGAGACAACTCCGTGGGCGCTCGCCAAGAACGAAGAATTCGACCGTCTCGGAACGGTTCTCTATAACCTGCTCGAAGCGATAAGATATATTGCCGTACTCCTGACTGCGTTCTTGCCCAACACGGCGGAGGCGATTTTCGGTCAGATCGGAACCGACGTCAAGTCATATGACAGCCTCGAAAACTTCGGCGGTCTCGCCGTAGGCGGAAAAGTCGGAGAAGCCAAGCCGCTGTTCAGCCGTATAGACGCTGAAAAGATGCTCGCCGAGATCAACGAAAAGGTCGAAAAAGAAATGGCCAAGGCGAAAATTCAGAACGATCTCAAAAACGTCGAACAGATAGGTATCGACGAATTCGCAAAGACGGAGCTGCGCGTTGCGGAAGTCGTTGACTGCGTACCCGTCAAGAGAGCCAAGAAGCTTCTTAAACTCACTCTTGATGACGGCTCAGGTCAGCCGAGAACAGTCGCTTCGGGTATCGCTCAGTGGTATAAGCCGGAGGATCTCATCGGCCGCAAGGTCATAGTCGTCGCGAACCTTAAGCCCGCGACGCTCTGCGGCGTCGAAAGCTGCGGCATGATCCTTGCAGGCGACTGCGGCGAAAACGAAGTCAAGGTCGTTTTCGTTGACGGAATGCCCAACGGAACCAAAATCAGATAATGGAAAACATCTTCGATACCCATGCTCACTATGACGACGAAGCTTTTGACGAAGACAGAGAAATCCTGCTGTCTTCGCTCAATGGCAGGGGAGTCAGCCTTGTTATCGACTGCGGCTGCGATGCCGCTTCGAGCAAAAAGGCGATAGAGCTGAGCGAAAAATATGATTTCATATATGCCGCCGTCGGGATTCATCCCCATGAAGCCGAGGAAGCAGGCGAAAACGACCTCGACGAAATCCGCCGCTTATTAAAGCATAAAAAGGCGGTCGCGATAGGTGAGATAGGGCTTGATTATCACTATGATTTTTCGCCGAGAGAGCTTCAGAAGGAATACTTCGAAAAGCAGATAGTTCTCGCGAAAGAGCTTGATATGCCGATAATCGTCCACGACAGAGAAGCGCATGAGGACACTCTGGAGCTTTTGAGAAAATATAAGCCTAAGGGAGTTCTTCATTGCTTTTCGGGCAGCGTCGAATCGGCGAAAGAGATCATCTCGCTCGGAATGTATATAGGCTTAGGCGGAGCGGTCACCTTCAAAAACGCAAGAAAGCCGCTTGAAGTAGCCGAATTTGTTCCGCTTGACAGACTTCTGCTCGAAACCGACGCGCCATACATGACGCCCGTTCCGTTCAGAGGAAAGCGAAACGATTCGTCGCTCATACCGTATACGGCTATAAAAATAGCCGAGGTCAAAGGACTCGATCCGCAGACCGTCGTGAACGCGGCGAACGAAAACGGAAAAAGACTTTTCGGAATAAAATAAAATTATCACAGCAGTAGTTACTATTGCTGTGATTTTTTTGTTGTTGGTGGTGTGGGGAAGGAATCAGCGGCGCCGCCGCTCCCATCCAACCTCACTGCAAAAAATAAAAACAGCACAATCTGTGCTGTTTTGAAATTTCGATCCTGTCAAAGCATAATAAAACTCCCGCCGAGCCGA
>USMJ01000163.1 GCA_900555805.1 uncultured Oscillospiraceae bacterium
TGAAGCTACGGATTCAGCGTCAAAAAGCTTTGAGAGACCTTCGATCGTTGCCTTTACCACATTTCTGGGGTTGTTGCTTCTCATGGACTTCGTTCTGATGTCCTTGATACCGCAAAGCTCAACAACCGCTCTGACGCTTCCGCCTGCGATAACACCGGTACCGGGAGCAGCCGGCTTCATGAGAACTACGCCTGCGCCGTATTTACCGATTATTTCATGGGGGATCGTCGTACCCTTAAGAGAAACCTGAATAAGATTCTTCTTTGCTGCTTCAATGCCCTTACGGATAGCGTCGGGGACTTCGCTCGACTTACCGAGACCGAAACCGATGACGCCGTTTCCGTCACCAACAACTACAAGTGCGGAGAACTTTGAAATTCGACCACCCTTTACAGTCTTTGATACACGGTTTAATGATACTACACGCTCTGTCAGCTCATATGCTGATGCATCAATTTTAGCCAAAATTCATTCCTCCTTATTAGAACTTGAGTCCACCCTCACGAGCGCCGTCAGCTAATTCCTGAACGCGGCCGTGATAGATGTAACCGCCTCTGTCGAAGACGCATTCTGTGATGCCCTTCTCGGAAGCTCTCTTGGCGAGTAACTCGCCGACCTTGTGTGCTGCTGTTTTGTTTCCACCGTATTCCTCAAAATCCTTCTCTACCGTCGAGGCGGACGCAAGAGTTACACCCTTGACATCGTCTATTAACTGAGCGTAGATATGGCTGAGGGAACGATATACATTAAGACGAGGACATTCAGCCGTTCCGCTGATCTTTCCGCGGACTCTTGCATGACGCTTCTGTCTTGCCTTATTGCTGTCTTGTCTGCTAACCATTTGTAATTCACTCCTTTAATAAACTTATTTGCCGCCCTTACCGGCTTTACCTTCCTTGCGGCGGATATGCTCGTCGGCATACTTGATACCCTTGCCCTTATACGGCTCGGGCGTACGCTTTTCGCGGACATTAGCCGCGAACTGACCGACCAGCTGCTTGTCAGGACCGGAAATGATGACTTTGTTGGGAGCGGGAACATCAATAGTGATACCCTCGATCTCGGAAACGACGACCTTATGTGAATAGCCGATCGTGAGGATGAGATCTTTACCCTGCTTTTCACCACGGTAACCTATACCGTTGATTTCAAGCTCTTTCTTGAAACCGGTTGAAACACCTTCAACCATGTTGGCGATAAGTGAACGAGTCAGGCCGTGAAGCGCTCTGTTCTCCTTATCGTCATTGGGGCGAGTAACGTGAATTTCGTTGCCCTCGATATTAACTGCCATATTGCTATGCACCGTGTGAGTAAGAGTACCCTTGGGACCCTTAACCGTGATCTGGTGTCCGTCAAGCTTGACATCGACACCGGCAGGGATAGCTATCGGCATTCTGCCTATACGTGACATAATAGCTCCTCCTTACCAGATAAATGCAAGAACTTCGCCGCCGACGTTAGCCTTGCGCGCGTCCTTGTCTGTCATAACACCCTTGGGTGTTGAAACGATAACGGTGCCAAGGCCCTTCATGACCTTCGGCATATCTTCACAGCTTGAATAAATTCTGAGACCCGGCTTCGAAACTCTTCTGAGGCCGGTGATGACCTGTGACTTGTTCGGGCCGTACTTTAACTGTACTTCGATAACGCCCTGCTTACCGTCGTCTTCAACGGTGAAGCCTTTGATATAACCTTCATCAACAAGAATCTGAGCAATTGCCTTCTTCATGTTGGATGCAGGAATCTTAACTGAATCGTGTTTTGCTGAGTTAGCGTTACGAATTCTTGTAAGCATATCAGCGATAGAATCTGTAATTTGCATTCCGTCAACCTCCTTTATGCAATTGCTTACCAGCTTGCTTTTTTCACGCCGGGGATCTGACCTGCGTGAGCAAGTTCTCTGAAGCAGATACGGCATACGCCATATTTACGCAGGTACGCGTGAGGTCTGCCGCAGATCTTGCATCTGTTGTGCTCGCGAGTCGAGTACTTGGCCGGACGAGCTGCCTTAACCTTCATTGATGTCTTTGCCACGATAAACCCCTCCTTACTTGCTGAACGGAGCGCCCATAAGCGTGAGCAGCTCTCTTGCTTCTTCGTCTGTGCCGGCTGTGGTTACGAAGCAAACGTCCATACCACGAACCTTGTCGATCTTATCATATTCGATTTCAGGGAATATCAGCTGTTCCTTGATACCGACCGAGTAGTTGCCTCTGCCGTCGAAGGAGTTGGGGTTGATACCTCTGAAGTCTCTGACTCTCGGGAGAGCGAGGTTGAAGAATCTGTCAACAAACTCATACATCTTCTCGCCTCTGAGAGTTACTTTTGCACCGATAATCATACCTTCACGGAGCTTGAAGTTAGCGACTGACTTCTTTGCCTTGCAAAGAACAGGCTGCTGACCTGTGATAGCTCTGATGTCTGTTACGATAGCGTCCATCATCTTGGAGTTATCTCTTGCTTCGCCGCAAGCGACATTGATTACTACCTTATCAAGCTTCGGGATTTGCATGACGCTCTTATAGCCGAATTTCTTCATCAACGCGGGTGCAACCTCGTTGACGTAGGCTTCCTTTAATCTTGCTGCCATTAAGTCATGTTCCTCCCTTATTCAAACATTGCTTTGCAGTCGCTCTTCTTGCAGACACGCATCTTCTTGCCCTTCTCGTCGATGGCATGGCCAACTCTTGTGGCTCTTCCACACTTCGGACAAACTACCTGTACCTTATCCGCATATAAAGCAGCTTCTGCTTTGATTATGCCGCCCGGCTCACCCATCTGGCGGGGCTTAACATGCTTCGAAACGATGTTGACGCCCTCGACGATGACCTTGCCCTCTGACGGACTGACCTGAAGAACCTTACCTTTTGCGCCGCGATCCTTGCCGTTGATGACAACGACGGTGTCGCCGGTCTTAACATGAACTTTATTCATCTTGTCCGCACCTCCTATTAAAGTACTTCCGGAGCGAGTGAGAGGATCTTAAGATAATCCTTGTCTCTGAGCTCTCTTGCTACCGGCCCAAAAATACGAGTGCCTTTGGGGTTCTTATCTTCTTTTATGATGACAGCTGCATTTTCGTCGAAACGAATGTAAGTGCCATCTTCACGGCGAATGCCCTTAACTGTTCTGACAACAACAGCCTTAACAACTTCGCCCTTCTTTACGACGCCGCCCGGTGCTGCCTTCTTAACAGAAGCAACAATAACGTCGCCGATATTAGCATATCTTCTTCCTGAGCCACCAAGAACACGGATGCACATAAGTTCCTTTGCGCCTGTGTTATCGGCAACTTTGAGGAGAGTTTGTTGCTGTACCATTGATTTTGGCCTCCTTTATTAGCTGCACCAAATTACTTGGCTTTCTCTATGATTTCTACTACACGCCATCTCTTATCCTTAGAGATCGGGCGGGTTTCCATAACAAGCACTCTGTCGCCGACGCCGCATTCGTTTTTCTCGTCGTGTGCTTTGATTTTAACTGTGCGGTTGACGATCTTCTTATAAAGAGGATGTCTTACCTTATCCTTGATAGTGACGACGACGGTCTTATCCATCTTATCACTGGATACGATACCAACCTGAGTTTTTCTGAGGTTTCTTTCCATGTTAATTTAACCTCCCTTTCCTTAAGAATTGACGCCGTGTAATTCGATATCACGCTGAACCGTCTTGATTCTTGCGATGTCTTTCTTAACGGCATTTATTCTCATGGGGTTGTCAAGCTGGTTTACAGCCTGCTGGAAGCGAAGTTTAAAGAGCTCATCCTTAAGCTCAGCAAGTTTTGCGTCCATCTCACTGGCGGACAGTTTTCTTATTTCTTTTGCTTTCATTACTGTTCACCACCCATTTCCTGTTCTTTCTTCGTTACGAATTTGCACTTGATCGGAAGCTTGTTGGCCGCAAGACGCATAGCTTCACGGGCAAGAGCCTCATCAACGCCCGCGATCTCGAACATAACGCGGCCGGGCTTAACGACTGCTACCCAATATTCGGGTGAGCCTTTACCTGAACCCATTCGGGTTTCAGCCGGTTTCTGTGTGATCGGCTTATCGGGGAATATCTTTATCCAAACCTGACCGCCACG
>USMJ01000164.1 GCA_900555805.1 uncultured Oscillospiraceae bacterium
GCGACTTTGATCCCTTTTTTGCAGTCTCTTAAGCGTTCTTCGACTTCGTTCGCAAGTCCGATAAGGTCGATCTTTGTTCTGCCGCAGGTCGGGCATGAGACAAGATAGGGACTGTCATTTTTGAGACCGACTGCCTTTAAGATGTCATTTCCCGCGTACACCTCACGAATCGGATCGGCCGTCAGGGAAACTCTTATTGTATCGCCTATTCCGTGGACGAGCAGCGAGCCGATTCCAACACTTGACTTGATCGTACCCATTCTTTCGGTTCCCGTTTCGGTGACTCCGAGGTGGAGCGGATAGTCGCACTGTTTTGCGATTAACTCATACGCTTCGACCATGTAGTTGACGTTGGAGGATTTGAGCGAAATGACAATGTCGGAAAAATCGAACTTTTCAAGCAGTCTGACATGATACATCGCGCTTTCGGCGAGAGCCTCGGGCACGGGCGAACCGTATTTCGCAAGGATATCTTTCTCGAGAGAACCGGAGTTTACGCCGATTCGGATAGGAATATTTTTTTGTACGCATTTAGTGACTACTGCTTTGACTCTGTCGTCGGAGCCGATATTTCCCGGGTTAATCCTGATTTTGTCTGCGCCTGCGTCGACGCTTGCGAGCGCAAGCTTATAGTCAAAATGAATGTCCGCCACAACGGGAATTTTAATATTTTTCTTAAGCTCGTAAACCGTCTTGACAGCGTCCGTGTCGGGAACGGCGAGCCTGATTATCTGACACCCGGCTTTTTCAAGTTTTTGCGCCTGAGCGATATTTCCCTGAATATCATGCGCTTCGGCGTTGAGCATCGACTGAACCGCTATCGGGTTATCGCCGCCTATCAAAACGCCGCCGATATTGACGACCCTTGACTTTCTTCTTTCAAACATATGGTTGTCACCTTTCAATTTCAGTGTAAGTTTTACAGATAAGTCTTGCCCTGTATGAGCTTCCAGATATCGCTGAACGACACGACCGCCATAAACAGGAGAAGTAAAACAAGTCCTGCGGCGTGTATCCAGTTTTCATATTTCGCCGGGACGGGCTTTCTGAATATCAGCTCAATGAGCATGAAGAAAAATCTTCCGCCGTCAAGTGCGGGTATCGGCAGAAGATTGAACAAGCCGATGTTTATGGTTATCAGCGCCATTATCATTAAAAGGTTGCTGAAATCAAACTTGGATACGGAATCCTGCGCGACCTCGGCTATTATCTGAACCGTTCCGACGGGACCTGACAAGTCACTCAAACCGTATTGACCCGTGATAAGGTCAAATAAGCTCAGATAGACTATTCTCGAAATCGAAGTCGCTTCGCCGAAGGAATACTTGACGACATTTTTGAAGCTGCTCTTAACACCGACAACGATAAAGTCATAGATTATCGTGTTTCTTCCGTCGATTTCCTTTGTTTCGAATTTGACATCGTTCAGTTGAACTTTTTCGCCGTCTCTTTCGACAACGAAGTCAAAGACACCGTCCTTGCTTCTCTGCATCAAAAACGAAAGATCATAAGATGAATACACGCGCTTTCCGTCGATTTTAACTATCTTGTCGCCTGCCTGAAGACCGTATTGCGAGCTGACAGAGTTTTTCTCAAAGCTGTCGATCTTGGTCGTGGCTATGCCCTTGCTTGTCGCGAGTATGACCGAGCAGATGATCAGACCCAATATCAAATTAAATGTTGCGCCCGCGACGACAATTATCATTCGCTGCCAAACGGGCTTTTTGGAAAACGAGCCTTCTTCCTCGCTTTCCTCGTCTTCGCCCTCCATGCTGACGAAGCCGCCTATCGGGAAAAGTCTCAATGCATATTTTGTTTCTTTTCCCTGTATTTTGAACAGCGTCGGACCCATGCCGAGCGCAAATTCATTGACCTTGACCTTGAAGAGCTTGGCGAAGATAAAATGTCCGAGCTCATGAATAAAGATTATAAGTCCGAAAAAAAGTATAGCTATGATTATCGGCCACGCTTTGTTCCACACCGTGCCGATAGAAATGCTTAAAAGCGTTCTCATTTTTCCACCTCTTACTGCCGTTTAGATAAGGCTTTTTATGTACGCCCGAACTTCCCTGTCAGTTTCAAGAACATCCTCCAAAGTATATTTCTGCCTGTCGGGAGCTTTTTGGACGCCGAGCCTTACAAGCTCGGGTATACGTAGAAACTTGATCCTGCCGTGTCTGAACTGATAGTTCGCTTCTTCGTTCGCCGCATTCGCCGCAGCGGGATATAATCCGCCTTTACATATGGCGTCACGGCATATATTTATACATTCAAATGTATCGTAGTCGGGTTTAAAGAATGTCAGTTTTCCGTAATCCGCAAGGCTCAGCTCCTTAACGGGAGACTCAAATCTTTCGGGATAAGTCAGCGCGTACTGAATCGGAATTCTCATATCGGGCACACCGAGCTGGGCTATGACGGAATTGTCCTCGTACTCAATAAGCGAATGAATAACGCTCTCGCGATGAACGACTATGTCGACATTCTCGGGCTTAACTCCGAACAGCCAGACCGCTTCGATAAGCTCAAGACCCTTGTTCATCATCGTCGCCGAATCTATGGTTATTTTAGCGCCCATCGACCAGTTCGGATGATTGAGAGCTTCTTTCACGGTCACATTTTCAAGCTCGGCTTTGGTCTTTCCGAAGAACGGACCGCCCGACGCCGTAAGGATTATCTTCTTGAGCGACTTTTTGTCATAACAGCCCTGTAAAGCTTGAAATATAGCCGAATGCTCGCTGTCAACAGGCAGGATCGACACGCCTTTTTTGGCGGCGTTGCCCATGACGAGCTGACCGCCTGCGACAAGAGTTTCTTTGTTCGCCAAAGCTATGGTTTTTCCTGCTTCGATAGCGTCAAGCGTGGGCTTAAGACCTGCCATGCCGACGACCGAGTTTATCACCGTGTCGGTTCCATCGGCGCAGGCGCATTCGCACACGCCCTCAAGACCCGAATAAACTTTCACATCGGTATCGCCGACGCGAAGTTTTAGCTCTTTCGCCGCTTCTTCATCAACGAGTGCGGCATACTTAGGCTTATATTCTCTGATCTGTTTTTCGAGCTCGTCAACATGGTTATAAGCCGTCAAAGCGATGACATTATAGCTGCGTTTTTTAATTACGTCTAAGCTCTGTGTTCCTATTGAGCCTGTCGAGCCGAGTATTGATATATTCTTCATTATATCACCTTTTTAAAAGAAGAGCTTTGATGTGCCGAAAGCACACATTATCGCGTACATAGCGGGAAGAACGAAAATTGAGCTGTCAAATCTGTCGAGTATTCCGCCGTGTCCGGGAAGAAGATTGCTGTAATCCTTGATTCCGCACTTTCTCTTATGGACGGACGCGCTCAGGTCGCCGAACATGCTGAGAACCGCAAGAACAGCAGTTATAATGCTGAGAACTACATATCTTCTGACGCCTCCGCCGAATGTATGGAAGCCGAATATGGCGTTGATGACAGCGTCGTATGCAGCATAAACGACAGCGCCGAGTATCATTGTTACAGCAATGCCGCCGACAGCGCCTTCAACCGACTTTTTCGGGCTGATCTTCGGGCAGAGCTTATGCTTGCCGAAGGCGCGGCCTGCAAAGTAGGCGCAGGTATCGCCGCCCCAGGCAAAGCAGAGGATGAGCAGGATAAAGAACACCGCATCGTAGCCGTACTGTTCCACCGGCAGCAGCTCCTTGAGCCTTTCCGCTACGGGAGCGAGGGAAAACTCCATCTTGCGCTCACCCTTGGGCCTGCCCAGATGGGAGCAGAGTATGACCTTTGCGCCGTGCTCGAGAAGATACTTTACCGTGGGCAGCGCCGCCGTTATGCGCTTGTCGTCCGCTACTTTTCCGTCCTGAAGGGGCACGTTGAAATCGACCCTTACCAGCACCCGTTTGCCCTTTACGTTTACGTCCTCAACGGTCTTCTTTGCCATAATATTTTTTTAAACCTCCAAATTCGATCCGCCCAGCGGCAATTGCCCCTGCTGCGGCATGTTATCACATTTCATATTGATTATTTTATCACATTTGCGGCAAGCTGCATATTGCTTATTTGAATAACACC
>USMJ01000165.1 GCA_900555805.1 uncultured Oscillospiraceae bacterium
CCCAACGTCGGCGTGAACAAAACGCTATATCTCTTCGAAGCCCACATAAAGTGGCTGCTTCATATCAAAGATATCTGCGGAAAGTTCGTTCCGCTCTATGTCATGACCAGCGACATCAACAACGCCGACACCGTCGCTTTCTTCAAGGAGCATGACTACTTCGGATATGATAAGAATTATATCAAATTCTTCATTCAGGAGATGACCCCCGCCGTCGACTATAACGGAAAGATCTATTTGGCGGAAAAAGGCAAAATCGCGCTCTCGCCCAACGGAAACGGCGGCTGGTTCAGGTCGATGATAAGAGCCGGACTTGTCGATGATATGAAAGAAAAGGGCATAGAATATCTCAGCGCGTTCTCGGTCGACAACGTTCTTCAGAAGATAAACGACCCTGCGTTCGTCGGGGCGACCGTTCTTTCGGGCGCGGATATAGGCGCGAAGGTCGTCAGAAAAGCCGACGAGAGAGAAAAGGTCGGCGTTCTCTGTCTCGAGGACGGAAAGCCGTCGATAGTCGAATATTATGAAATGACGGACGAGATGGCGGAGCTTAAGGACGAAAACGGAAGGCTCGCCTACGCTTTCGGCGTTATTCTCAATTATATGTTCAAGCTCGATAAGCTCATTGAGCTTGCCGGAAAGGATATGCCGCTTCATATCGTTAAGAAGAAAATTCCTTATATAGACGAAAACGGCAAAAAGATATCGCCCGACGAACCAAACGGCTACAAGTTCGAGACGCTCATACTCGACATGGTTCACCTCATGGATAGCTGTCTTTCCTACGAGGTCGTCAGAGAAAAGGAGTTCGCTCCGATAAAGAACAGAACGGGCGTCGATTCACTCGAATCCGCGAGAGAGCTGATGAAGCTCAACGATATGGATTTCTGATATACGCGATCTGTGACCGCACGGCGTTTCGCCGTGCGGTTTTTTCAGGCTACGGACGAAATTAACACAATTGTAATTTTTTCACATTATAGAACGGCTATACTTTAATGGTGAGGGACAAACGATTTCGGCTACGGAAATTATGCCCCCTTGAAATATATTAAAAATTGAGGAGTGAACAGAAAATGAAAGAAGAGAAAGAAAAGAAACCGAGAGAGAAAAAGGGCTGTTCGAGGGTTGCGGTGACGATAGTCAGCCTTATGCTCGCCGTTATGACTGGTGTCAGCGGAATTTTGGGATACAACCTGCTCAAGGCGTACAGAATGAACAGATATTCCAAAAACATATGGCTCAACAACAACTATTTCCTGATGAGCCGAGAGGAAGAGGAGACTTCAAGTAGCAGCGAAAAAATCGACAATCCCGATGTGGCGGTGAGAGTTTCACAGCCGAGTGCCGAGGCCGATTCCGAATTTGTGTCTGATGTCTATGCATTCAGTAATAACAATTATTCGGAAGAAATTCTTAGGTCTTACGCCGATCAGGTGCTTTATAAGCTCTATGTAACGGGCGAGATATCCAACGATGAGTCTTCATGCTTTTATAATATCTATATGACTAAGGGCCTGAGCGAGGCTGCTAAATATATAAACGAGCTTGTCGGCTATGAGGCTATCAACATTTCGCTCTCTTCGAAAAAGCTTGATGTTCCCTATGTTTCCCAGGAGGGGATACTCCCGAACGGATGCGAGGCTGTCAGCGCGGTCATGCTGCTTAAAGATAAGGGGTACAATGTAGATCCTGTCGATTTTGTAGATAAGTATCTTGACTGCGGAAAGGTTTATGTCAAGTGGGGCTGCCGATACGGACCCGACCCGAAGAAGCAGTATGCAGGCGACCCGAAAAGCGAAAAGGGCGGCTGGGGCTGTTTCGCTCCCGTTATAGTCGATTCGCTGAGCAAATATATGACCGATAAGAAGTTCTACGCCTGCAATCTCACGGGAACAAGCATAGCGAGTCTCGCGACGGACTATGTCGCTGAGGGAACGCCCGTCGCCGTATGGTGCACTATCGGAATGCAGGAGATAAACGAGATATATCAGTGGCAGTCCTATGACAAAAAGCAGACATATCTCTACCCCGTCCGCCAGCATTGTATGGTTCTTATCGGGTATGACAGTCAGTATTACTATTTCCTCGATCCGTATAATTCAAACGGAGAGGTCAAATACCCCAAGGAGCAGGTCGAATATTGCTACAACTCCATGGGCAAGCAGGCGGTCGCAATACTCAAAAAGACCGCGAAATAAGCTTAAGAGTATATTTTTTCGAGACGAGACGAAGAATTCAGCGAAGCCTCGCAGGGCGTTAGCCCTGCGAGGCTTTTTGATTTGGAAGTGGGAAACCTTTTGCCGCCGAAGTCTCAGCGCCTTAGTTGCACTTGCTGTGAATCTTATTTTGCCTGACGGTTCTCCTCAGGTTAAATTATAAAGGTCGCCGCAGGCGACCTCACACCCGGCGGCGCGGTAGCGGAGCGAGTGCCGCCGGGAACGGAGCCGTGAGCGTACCGTCGGCGGTAGCCGACGGTGCCCGAGCGGCTCCGCGCTGCTGTCGGGTCGGATTTCGTTGTGCAGTTCTAAGTCGCTCCCAAACTCGGGCAGGCATACAAGCATATATTCTCAAATTTCCGCATACCTTGTTTTGAGGTGACGGAATTTTGTTTGTTTTGCTTAGAATTACCGAGGGCGGAAGCGATTTTAAAAGCCGCCTGAGGGATAGATTTTTTGCGCCGGAGTTTGAGCTTGAGCGGATAGAAATGAAGAAAGCGGCGCCGTTTTTCGTGATGACCTGCCGAAAATACAGGGGCTGCGTTCCGTATAACACGATAGCGGCGGCATCGGGCAAAATGAAGAACAAAATCGTCCTCCCGTCGGGCTTTGAAACACCCGAAAACGCTCCGATAAAGCCGTTTGAAGGGCGAAAGCTCCGCCGTCAGCTTTTAATCAACACCGCCCATAAAATTCTTTGCGGTACGCAGTCGGTTTGTTCCGCGCGGAGAGATCTAACGCTCGTTGACAAGTTCGGCGCGTACACACAAAGAATAGAAGATTTCGCCGAATGTGTTGAACACCTGACGGTCTTAACGGATGTCCCCGAGAGATATGAACGAACGGCGGAAAGGCTGATGGAACGCTTCGGCGTCAGCCTGATCGTCAGAAAGGGCGCATATTTCGGCGGCGAACACGGCATAGTCATATCAGACCTTTCGAAGAACATCTCGCCGTATTTCAAGGGCCTGCTTTTCACAAACGACACTGTTTTCCCACCCTGCGCCCATATCGTGACAGGCGGAGGAGTTGACCTCTGCGGCTACACGGATTTCGAATTTCCGCCCGAGTTTGATTCGGTCGAAATAGGCGAGGCGATGTATGAACTTTGCTACGCAGGCAGGCTCGGTGACCTTGGCTACAAAGCCGTAAGCTTCGACGGAGTTTGGGGTACATATGAAGAAATTTCGCCGCTTTGTCTGAATAGCGCGGCGGCTCGGTGTAAATAATGAATTTGAAAAACCGAAAGGAGAGAAATCATGGACATGGACGAAGCGGTCAGAACACTTATAGGGACAAGACTTGAGATCGAGGAGGACAAGATCACCCGTGAGACGACCTTCGACGAGCTCGGGGCGGACAGCCTTGACATAATCGAGGTTGTCGCCGAAATTGAAAATGAATACGATATCGAAATATCCGACGAGGCGCTGGGCAGGATCAGAACCGTCGGCGATATTGAAAATCTCATAGACGAGAGCTTATGATCTTTCACATAATCTGCGTTCTCATCGGCTGTCTTTTCGGTAATTTTCAGTCAAGCTATATCCTAGTCAGGGCGTTTCGCGGCAAGGATATAAGGTCGGTCGGCTCTCATAACGCAGGGACGATGAACACGATAGTCAACGAGGGCGCCGCGCTCGGTATAGCGACGTTTCTTCTCGACGTTCTCAAGACGGTTTTGGCCTCTGCGCTGTGTCTTTATATTTTCGGCGGTGAAGACAAGTCTCTTGTTTTGGCGTACGCCGGCTTGGGTGCTGCGCTCGGTCACGAGTTTCCTTTTTGGCTTCGTTTTAAAGGCGGAAAGGGTGTAGCGG
>USMJ01000166.1 GCA_900555805.1 uncultured Oscillospiraceae bacterium
CCGCCGTTTGTCTCGCCGCGTTGTTTATCGTCTACGCCGTTCGTTCAAGACAGGGCATAATGGCGTTTCAAGCCTATTTAATTCTGTTTGAACTTCTCGGCGGTCCGATGTTCGGCTATTTCTTATATGCGGTTGTCGGCCGCCCCATGATAAAAAGAAACTTCGAAAAGCAGGGCAAGGAGATAAAAGAAAAATACGACACAGACCCAAAAGAGTCCAAGTTAAATAAGGTGCTTGCCAAATATATTATGCCTGCTATATTGGGAGCCATGGGCGCGTTTTTGATCCTCGGAGGTGTCGGTATGTTTGAATCCGTGCTGACAGAAAACTCTGTCATCGGATATTCGATCTTAGGGGAACGAACCGAGTTCGCTTTATCTCAGACGAAAGTCTATCAGCCGCTCGGACAGACGGGCAAGTGGGGCAACTTCGAAAAATATCACGCGCCGACTTATCTTTTTATCGACGAAAACGGAAATACATATTGGTTCGGATCGGTTAAAATAAAGAAAAAACAAAAAGAAGTCGAGAGGATATTTTCTCAAAACGGTATAGTGCCGACGGTCGTTCGGACGGCGGATGAAATCGAAGAGAAAAGCGAGAACTGAAAGGCGGCAAGCCTTATAAAAATATGCCGTATGCGGAGTGAGCGTATCGGAACAGCGGTCCGAGGGGAATTCAGCCGACTATCGTTCCCCCTCCGAGGACTGTGTCTCCGTCATAAAGCACAGCCGCCTGACCGCGTGTGACGGCTCTCTGCGCTTCATCGAAAGCTATATGAACGGCGGTTTCGCCTGTCGGCGTGACCGTCGCCCACTGTTCCGCCTGACGGTATCTTATCTTCACCTTGCAGCGAAAGCTTCGGTCGGGGGCATTGCCGCTTATCCAGTTGAAGTCTTTCGCGTCGGCTTCCCTGCTGAACAGGTCTTCGTTTTTGCCTAGGATAACGGTGTTGTTTTCTGTGCAGATTTTGCATACATACAGAGGCTCGGGGCTTGATATCCCGAGCCCTTTTCTTTGGCCGACAGTGTAGTGTATCAGCCCTTTATGCTTTCCGATAACGTTTCCCTGTTTGTCAACAAAGTCTCCGACGGCGGGTTTTTCTCCCGTCTGAAGCTCAATGACCCTCGAGTAGTCACCGCCCGGTACAAAACAAATATCCTGACTGTCGGGCTTGTCGGCGTTGACAAATCCGTTTCGCTCCGCCATGGCGCGAACCTGCGTTTTTCTCATTTCGCCGAGCGGAAACACGGTACGGGATAGTTGTTCCTGCGTCATGGAATAGAGAACGTAGCTCTGGTCTTTCGTTTCGTCGACCGCTTTTTTCAGCAGAAATTTTCCGCCCTGTTCCTCGATTCTCGCGTAGTGGCCCGTCACGACACAGTCGCAATTGAGAATTTCGGCTCTGTCGAAGAGCTTGCCGAACTTCATATATCGGTTGCAGTCGATACAGGGGTTCGGGGTTATTCCGTTTTGATAGCTTTCTATGAATTTTCGTATGACCGTGTCGCGAAAAGCGTCGGTGAAGTTGAAAACATAAAATCTCATGCCCAATTTATAGGCGACGCTGCGCGCGTCCTCGACATCTTCAAGCGAGCAGCAGGTTCTTGAGCGCTCGATTCCTATATCTTCGTTGTGAAACAGCTTCATCGTGCATCCGACGCATTCGAAGCCTTTGTCGATCATCAGTTTAGCCGCCAGTGAGGAATCGACCCCTCCGCTCATCGCGATCAGAGCTCTTTTCATTGTCAATCTATCCTTTCGGTATACGGAATAACGATATCGGACTGTAAGCAGAGGGGAATCACGCTTACAGCCCATAAAGTCTATATGTTTGATATGTATTATATGCGGTTTGCGACTGTTTGTCAAGGTTTGGGGTACGGGCGAGTGAGTTCTTGTCGGGGGTATGTGCTCGGGGGTGGGGTTGTGCTTGAGGTCAGTATGGGTTTGATCAGCTTGTTGGATTGTGCTTTAGGGCAGTCTGTGCGCGCCGCGGGGCAAAATCTTCTGCGCGAAGCGCAGAAGGGCGCCGCAGGCGGCGCAGTTTCGCCGAAGGCGAAACATTTTGCCCCGCGGCGCGCACAGACGGACTGAGAGGCACAGAGTCGGACGGCGGAGAGACCTACTTGCTTTTAGCAGAAGCTTCCGATCCGAGCACCGGCTTCGGCAAGCACTCACCGAAGCGTACAAAAAAGGACGCCGCTAAAGCGACGTCCCGATTTATTATGATTATGTGTCTTATGCCTCTTCGGCGTCTGTCTCAGCCTGAGCGTGGAGCGCGCGAACCTGAGCGTAGATAGGCTCGAGTCTCTCTTTGGTGAGAGGATAGCCGAACCTCATGAGAAGCCATACGCCTGTGTAGACAACGGCAGGAATGATCGTGCAGATGAACATGATCTTTTTACTGGTGTTGTTCTCGGTGATGAAGCCGAGACCTGCGGCGTCGCTTTTATAATGTGCCCATGTGAGCAGGAACATACCGCTTGCGTCGGCGATAGTCTGACCGAGCTTTCTTGAGAAAGTGTAAACAGCGTAGATCGCGCTTTCACATCTTTCGCCGGTAACATATTCCTGATAGTCGATAACATCCATGACGACCGCCCAGCAGGTAAGACTGACGAATGTATAGCCGAAGCCGATAACGAGAAGAGCGAGCATGAACAGCCACGCCGGGAAGATGCCGTTGGCGTTGCCCTTGTTGATGAATGTGATGAACTTCTCGCTGTTCGCGCCGAACGCCAGAAGAACAGCCGCTATAGCCGCTATGATCGACGTGTTGCCGCAAAGCTCTTTCTTGCCGTATTTCTCAACGAGCTTGGGCATGAAGAGAATGAGAACGACCATGGGAAGATAGTTGCATATCGTTCCGACCATGCTGAGGTTCGTGTTGCAGAAATAGTTCTTATAGAGGTACGCGTTGAAAGAGTTGAACTGAAGCTGACCGCTGATGAGGAGACCGGCGAGAGCGACAGTGACGAACGGACGGGATTTGAAGAGACTGCCGTAGGTTTTCTTGAAGTCCATTTTCGGCTGATCCGGTGAGGGAACTCTCTCTTTTGTTGTGGCATAGCTCCAAAGATAGAATACTATTGAAAGTACGCCCATAGCGAGAGCGAAGATGAACATTTTGTTTCCGTCGGCGAACTTGATGGCTTCACCTGTGACCGGGTCGATTTCGCCCGTCTTGCTGAATATGAGCATGGGAGCCAGAAGTGAAACAACGCCGCCGCCGACGCCCGAACCGATCGAACGGAATGTCGACAGAAGTGTTCTTCCCTTCGGGTCATCGGTTATAACCGACGCAAGAGAGCCGAACGGAATGTTCATTCCGGTGTACATCATTCCGTAGAATATGTAGGTCACATAACAGATCGCAAGAAGGACTGCTGTGTTTGTTGTGATTTTGTTCCACGGAGCGAAACAAAGTATGGTTGAAATACCGAGAGGGATACAGACGGTTTTAAGGTAGGGTCTGAACTTTCCGTCCTTTCTCGGTTTGCGCTTTGCGACCATTGCGCCCCAGATCGGGTCGTTGATACAGTCCCAAAGACGGCTTACAAGCAGCATAATGCCGACCGGTGTGCTTTCGATTTTCAAAACGTCGGTCATGAACAGCTTGAGATAGCTTGAGATATAGGTCAGGTTGAACAGGTTGCCTGCATCGCCGAGCATATATCCCGAAGCCTCTTTGATTCCTATTTTGTTAGGATGATCGTTGACCGGTTTCGATGATTGTGCTTTTTCTTTCCTTGCCACTACGACATCTCCTTTGAAAATTAGTGATTAGCTATGGAATTATAACATTTTCATAAACTTTTTGCAAGAGATTTTGCGAAATTTGTGCAAAAGATAAAGCTTGTCTTTTTGGGGTTGAGGGAAGTTTCTGCCGTGTCAAGGCGTTCGGGTTTGATCAGCCGCCGAGCGGGTGCTTGAGGGAAGTCCCTGCGGGGGTGGCAAAAGCCGCCGCCTCGCGGCGGTACGGCGGCTGCGCCGCCGTCGTTTCCCCTTCGGGGAAACCTTTTGCC
>USMJ01000167.1 GCA_900555805.1 uncultured Oscillospiraceae bacterium
CTGACACGGTTGCACTTTGTTGAGAATAAAGAAGAATATAAGCGCAAGGCGATATTTGCGCTTTTGATAGTGTTCACAGCGATTTTACAAAATACTAAAGGTCTGTTTCCTAAAATAGGCAATGCGTCGGCTATGCTTTTGATACCGCTTGTGATAAGCGTGGCGATGTTCGAAAGAGATATATCCGGAATGATGTTCGGACTTTTCGCCGGCTTTGTCTGGGATTTCTACTCGGCGCATATTGACGGATATTACATAATATTCCTTGCCTGCGTCGGGTACGCCTGCTCTTATCTTATCAGCAGGTATATGCGCAACAATATAGTTACGGCGATGGTCTACAGCCTTATTTTTTCGTTTTTATGCTCTACGCTTTACTGGCTGTTTTTCGTCGTGTTCAACTCCGTCGAGGGAGCGTGGACGCTCTATTACAGAATCTATCTGACGAGCACGGTCTATACCGTCGCACTCACTCCCTTGTACTATTATTTCATAAGAGCGATAGCGCTCAGATTCAGAAAGCCGCAGACCCGACAGGCTTAATTTCGGGGAAAGAGAGAAAGAATGGAACTTAAAAAGCTGAATTTCAGAAACAGAATACTTATCGGCATAGTCTTCGCCGTGTTTATCATCTTCGGCGCCAATATGCTCAGGGTTCAGGTTTTGAACGCCGACGCGAGCGGAGAAAAGGCGGTCAAGGCTTCGACAGTCAAGGTCGAGGCGGCGAGGGGAGAAATCTATGACCGAAACGGCAAGGTCCTTGTCACGAACAAACAGATAAATTCGCTGATATTCGAGGCGGACTTTTTCCCGGGTCAAAAGGAAATGGAAAGCCGCATTCAGATTATCGACTCGCTGATAAAGCTCTTCGAGGAAAGAAACGAGGAGTGGAACGACGACCTGCCGATAAAAATAAAGGGCGGCAAGGCGAAGTTCGTCAAGGATAAGGATTCCGATATAAGCTATCTCAAGTCGAAGGACTTCCTCAACCTGAACGAATACGCCACGGCGGAAAACTGTCTTGACGCGCTCATCAGCCGATACGGTCTTGAGAAGTATTCGAAGAAGCAGGCGAGAAAGATAGCCTCGGTCTGCTACGGCATGAAGAAGAACCTGTTTTCGTCTTCCAATCCGTATACATTCGCCGACGAGGTTTCAAACGAACTTATCGCCGCCATAAAGGAGAACAGCGAGTTCTACAGAGGCGTCGACGTCAAGATCGTCACTCAGAGAGAATACACCGACGGAACGATAGCGCCGCATATCATAGGCGTTGTCGGAGCTATCAGCGCCGAGGAATACAAAGAGAAGAAAGACGAAGGCTATTCGATGACGGCAAACATAGGCAAGACCGGCATCGAGAAGAAGTTCGAAAGCTATCTCAGAGGAACGGACGGCGAAAAATCCGTCGTCGTCAAGGCGGACGGAACGAAAGAGACCGTCTACACCAAAAATCCGATCAACGGCGGAAAGGTCATACTTTCAATCGACAGCGACCTTCAGAAAAAGGCGCAGGATTCCTTGGAGTACCTCGTCACAAAGAAGCTGAAAGATGTCAGAAGCTATAAGCTTGTCGGCTCGGTCGTTGTTCAGGAGATAGAAAGCGGCGACGTCTTGGCGTCGGCGAGCTATCCGACATACGATCTCGAAACCTATTGGGACAAAGCCACCGAGCTTAACCAAGATAAGCTTTCGCCGCTGTGGAACAGGGCTATACAAAGTACGTATACACCGGGTTCGACAATGAAGCTTGCGGTCGCGATGGCAGGTCTCGAGGAGGGCGTAATAACAGGCTCGTCCTATACGGTCACATGTAAACACTGGTATAAATACTATCAGGGCTATACGCCGAAATGTCTCGGCTATCACGGAAAGCAGAACGTCGTCAACGCTATCTATAACAGCTGTAACGTTTTCTTCTATGAGGTCTCGAGACTTTTAGGTATATCAAAGCTCAACGAATACAGCACAATGTTCGGTCTCGGCAGCAAGACGGGCGTCGAACTGAACGAAAGCGAGGGCACGCTCGACAGCGTAGATTCGAGAGCGGCGAGGGGCGAAACGTGGACGCCCGGTCTGACGCTTCAGGCAGGTATCGGCCACGGCAACAACCAGTTTACGCCCATGCAGCTTTGTTCATATGTCGCGACTGTCGCGAGAAGAGGCACAAGAAAGAGCGCACATTTCGTCAAGAGCGTTATGTCGAGCGATCTTTCCAAGACGCTCTATAAAACCGAAACGCAGATCCTTTCGCAGGCGAACTTCTCGAATTCAAGCTGGAAGCTTGTCGAAGAGGGTATGCAAAAGGTAGGCGACCACTATTTCAAGGACGCGGTCGTTCCCGTTCGCGCCAAGACAGGTACGACGACGGTCACAAAGACAATTAACGGCAAGCAGGTCGAAAGCAACAACGGTATCCTGGTCTGCTACGCGCCGGCAGAGAATCCCGAGATAGCGATAGCTCTCGTTATCGAGGGCGCAAGCGGCGGCGGCTCAACGGCTTCGCTTGCGGTTGACATTATAAACGCATATTTCGACCGTTCGGACAAGGTCGACGGTCAGCAGAAATACGGAGAACTGTTAGGATAAGGGGAGAAAAAGGTGGCTCAGAAAATTCTTATCGCCTCGGGCAAGGGCGGCGTGGGTAAAACCTCCTGCACCGTCGGAATAGGCAGAGCGTTGGCTCGGGATTATGAAAAGTCGGTTCTGCTTATCGACGGCGATGTCGGACTTCGGAGCCTTGACGTGCTTTTGGGCGTGAGCGACAGGATCGTTTATGACTGGGGCGACGTTATTTTCGACCGCTGTCTGCCGCCTGCGGCGACGGTACCCTGCGGTTCGGTCGATCTTCTAACCTGCCCGTTACAGTTCGACGAAGCCTTTACCCCTGAGAGCATGAAAAAGATGATATCGAAATATGACGGCGAATACGACTTTATAATCATAGACGCCCCGGCAGGGATAGATATAGGCTTCACTCTTTCCGCCTGCGCCGCCGACAGAGCGCTGATAGTCTCGACGGCTGATAAGGTATGCGTCAGGAGCGCTCAGCGAGCCGGCGAAAAGCTCGAAGACATGGGAATTGAAGATATAAGGCTTATCATAAACAGATTTAAGAAAAAATCGGTCACGGCGAAGAAGCTGCTGAATATCGACTCCGTCATAGACGAGACGATGATCCAGCTTATCGGTATAGTCCCCGAGGATGAGGAGGTTACCTTCGGAAAGGTATATCAGAAGAAAAGCCAGCCGTCCTCTCAGGCGTTCGTCAGAATAGCGGGACGAATACTCAGGAGAGAAATTCCCCTTGCGCTGAATTTTTAATTGAACACGATTTTGGCGGCGGTCTGCCCGCAAATCCCTATGCCGACAAAATTCTCCGACCCAAAACGGCGGAAATTTCGAAAGTTTTTCGGTGCGGAGGAAGCGGCAATACCGGCGTCTTGCAATGACGATGAGCCGAAAAATGCGGAAATTATGTTTTTAAGCGTATAGGGTTCGATTTCCATCAGATTAAGCGTACCCTAAAGATAAAAAAGACCGAAATTTGTGTTGATTTACGGCGAAAAATTTGATATAATACACGCAAGCAAACAAGAGGAAAACGGAGGATGGAGATATGAATATAGCATTGATAGCGCATGACGCAAAAAAAGAACTGATGACCCAATTTTGCATCGCATATTGCGGAATCCTCAGCCGTCACTCGCTTTGCGCGACGGGAACGACCGGCAAGATAGTCAGCGAGGCGACGGGACTTCAGATAGTCAAATATTTAAGCGGCTCACAGGGCGGCGACCAACAGATAGGCGCCAGAATCGCCTGCAACGAGATCGACCTGCTCCTGCTGTTCAGAGATCCGCTCAACCCGAAGCCGGGCGAGCCGAGCGACTCGAATTTAGTCAGGCTTTGTGACGTACACGACATTCCCGTGGCGACGAACATTGCTACGGCGGAGGCACTCATTCATTCGCTTGAAAGAGGAGACCTTGACTGGAGAGACATCGTCCACCAGTCG
>USMJ01000168.1 GCA_900555805.1 uncultured Oscillospiraceae bacterium
GTGTTCGCCCAATATTCCGTACACCCGATCACCTGCTTTCCGTAAGTTGTGTCATGGTCGGCGAGTTTATCAGAATTTCGAACCGCCGAGCTTTGAGCCTTTTGCGCCCTTGGCTCCGCCGAGCTTGACGCCCTCTAAGACATTCGACTTGAATGTGAATGTGAGGTTGTTTTCCTCTCTGTCGCGCTTGAGAGCGAGCGCTATCATCTCGTCAAGAAGCTTGCTGTACGGTGTGCCGATAGGCTCCCAGAGGTAGAATGAGAGCGAACCGGGGATAGTGTTTATCTCGTTGAGCCAGATCTGTTCTGTCTCAGTGTTCATCATAAAGTCGATTCTCGAAACGCCGTTGCAGCCGAGAACCTTGAACGCCTTGACGGCGAGATTGCGAATTGTCTCTCTCTGTTCGGGCGTGATGTCGGCGGGAATTTTTCTCGAAAGGCTTGCCATGCCCTTGCTGCCGCCTGTGGATTTTTGAGGGTTGCTCATATATTTTTCCGTGAAGGTAAGTATCTCGTCCGAGTTGACGGGCTGTTCGCATTCGGAAGCTTTCGCCTCGGTGTAGTCGCCGAGAACGGCGCAGTTTATCTCCTTGAGATTCTGAACCGCGGGCTCTATGAGGAGCTTGTTCGCAAACTGAAAAGCGTTTTCGAGACTGTCAATAAGCTCGTCTCTGTCCTTCGCCTTGGAAATTCCGATAGACGAACCGAGGTCGATCGGCTTGACTATGACGGGGTACGGGAAAGCTTTTTCGGTATCCGAAACGATCTGCTCGGGATCCTCGTTATACTGCTTGGAGTTGAATACCTTGCAGTCGAGAACGGGAATTCCGTTATCCTTGAGAACGGTCTTCATGACGTACTTATCCATACCGACGGCGGACGAAAGAACGTCGCAGCCGACATAGGGGATGTCATACATCTTACAGAATCCCTGCAAGGTTCCGTCCTCGGTGTTCGTTCCGTGGACTATCGGGAAGAACACATCGACCGTGTCGACAAGCCCCTTTGAAAAAGCCTTGAAAGGATATTTGAGAATTTTGACCTTGCCCTCGTCTTTGACGAAGATAACGCGCTGGCTCTTTTTCAGCAGTTCGCCGACGTTCGTGTAGCTTTTTATATTCCCGATGTCGTCTCCGACGTACATTAAATTATCTTTCGTGACATAGACGGGAATGACGTCGTATTTTTCCTTGTTGAGATATCCGATAGCCTGAATAGCGGAAATTATCGAAATCTCATGCTCTGTGCTTTTACCGCCGAAGAGAACGGCAACCTTGATTTTCATTTGAAATCTCCTCCGATCTTAATAGTTGTCGGGCAGGTCGTTTTCGATGAGAACGACCTTGTTTTGACCCTTTGAATTTAATGCGTAAACGTGAGCGAACGCCTCCTGAACGGTGTCCGCCACGAAGATTTTGCTTTCGTCATAAGCCATCTCGCGAAGCCCCGCGAGCATGGGGACTGCCTGCTTCTTGCCGACGAGAACGACATAGTCGCAGACTTTCGCCATCTGCCTGCCGAGTTCGCGGTTAAGCTCCTCCTGCTTTTCGCCGAGCTCGACCATGCCGGGCGTGACGGCGATCTTGTATCCGTCGAAAAGGCTCAGAGCGTCAAGCGCCGCCTTTGAACCCGACGGGTTGGAGTTATACGCGTCGTCGATGAGAGTCACATCGCCCCTTGTGATGAGCTCGAGTCTGTGCGGAACACCCTCAAGCTTTCTGACCTGACCCTTGAGCGATTTCATTGGTACTCCGAATGTGTGCGCGACCGCAATCGCTCCGACGATATTGAGAACATTGTGCCTGCCGATAATTTTTGTGGAAAAGCTCTCGCTTTCTCCGCTCGGGGCCGTGACGGTGAACGAAGTTCCCTTAGAACTGACGGATATATCCGTCGCGTTATAGTCGCCGTCGCCCTCGACCGTGTATCTTATGCAGGGTCTGTTTGTTCCGTGAGCCTTTATGTTTTCGTCGTCGCCGTTTAAGAAAAGATATCCTCCCTCGGGGAGACTGTCGGCGAGTTCGAATTTTGTCTTCTTGACATTGTCGAGCGAACCGAACGATTCAAGATGCTGAGGGCCTATTGAAGTGATAACGCCGTGCTGCGGATGAACTATGTCGCAAAGTTCCTTTATATCTCCGACCCAGCGAGCACCCATTTCGCAGATGAAGAACTCATCCGTCGCTTTGAGTGAGCCTCTTATCGTCTTGACGACGCCCATGGGCGTGTTATAGCTTTCGGGCGTCATAAGAACATTGTATTTCGCCTGTAAGAGCGTATGAAGATAATATTTGACGCTTGTCTTGCCGTAGCTGCCGGTTATACCTATTATCTTAAGGTCGGGGCAGGAGGCGAGTATTCTTTTTGCGTCGTTAATATATCCGTTGTTTATATGCTTTTCTATCGGCTTATTTATGAAGTTCGCTATCAGAACCATGACGGGCGACAGAGCGGCGTAAACGCTCTGCGTTATGACGACGGCCGTTGAGTTTTTCGTGATAACATGGATAAGCGCCATCGGGATAACCGTCACAACCGCGGCTGAGGCAAGCATACGCTTGACTCTCGGGGTGTAGACGAGCGGCTTTTTCGCTTTCTTCGGGATAACGAAGAAAAGAATTATAGCGTAGGCTATCGGAGAGCCGTCGCCGTATATAAGATAGTTTATAATAAGGCTGACGACCGCGGCGCAGACGGGATAAACTATCTTGTCGGGGTTCTTCTTAAGCCACTTGACCTGAGTGACGGGCTTATATGAGTTAAGCTGAAAAAAGTGCATAGTGTCGATCAGGACGAATGAATACATAAGACCGAACAACACATAGCGAAGTATCATTACAATTATATCAAGCATTGTCTTCTCCTTAAAGTTTCATAAATGACGATATTACACGGTTGAATGTATACTGCTGTTCGAGGAACGAGAAGTGGCCGCAGTTTTCGAGGACGACAAGACCGGCGTCTTTCATCTTCTTTTCCATAAGCTCCGCGTCCGAGACGGGGGTCGCGGTGTCGTTCCTGCCCCAGATAAGAAGCGTCGGAACCGTGACGAGCGGGAAAAGATCCGTGAGATCCTCATTGACGACCTTGACGAGGATCTGTCTCATCATCGGCGAAGCGGCGAGATAATCCGCCGAGCCGTTCTTCTTTCGGAGATTTTCCATCGCGTTCGGGAAAAGCTTTGTGAAAAGCTTCGAAGTGAGAATTTTTTTCGTCAGTTTGTATATCGCCTGCTTGACTTTCTGTTTGAAGGTCTTTTTAGGCTTGACGCCTGCCGCGTCGACTAAAATAAGTCTCTGAATTCTAAACGGCAGATTTTTTCTCGCGTTGAGCTTGAATATGACCCTGCCGCCGAATGAGTGACCCAAAAATGTCACATTCTCACCCTCGGCGAAGTCCTTTACAAAGTCAGCGACAAAGTCGGCGTACCTATCGACATCCCAGACCTCTTTCGGCTCGTCGCTTTCCCCGAAGCCCGGAAGATCGGGAGCGATGACCTTGTATTTCGTGCTCAGAAGATGAATCAGATTGTCGAAGAGCTTGATATTCGCGCCCCAGCCGTGCAGCAGCACGACCGGCTCGCCCTCGCCCTCGATTATATAGTTGATATTAAGACCGTCAACGGTTTTTTGCATATCGCTTTCCTCCTGTCGGCGCTATTCTTCCATTATAATCATAATTAAGATAATTATATCACAAACAGCGGAGCAATACCACATTTTTCATAAAGATTTAAAATGAAATTTCGGCAAAAAGCCGTTTGACCCGACAGAGGAAAGGTGATATAATTATGTACGGGGAAGCGAGTGCTTCCCGAAAATTCAGCCCGAGAGAAAATGACATCAGGAGGGAAGATCATGACGGATATAGAAAAGCTTGCGATAATGATAAAAGAAGCGAAGCGGATAGTCTTTTTCGGCGGAGCGGGGGTTTCGACCGAGAGCGGACTGAAAGACTACCGAAGCGCGGACGGAATATATAACACGGCGAAAAACTACGGCAGACCGCCCGAGCG